>JAFVHC010000133.1 GCA_017474705.1 Bacillota bacterium | reverse complement strand
CCTCTTCTGCATAGAGGCTTCCTGTTCCTACGAGCAGCGTCAGGACCAGCCAGAAAACAAGCAAACGCTTCATGTACTTCTCCCTTTAAATGTTACGGATCAGATTGAGCCATCCCTCATACAGCTTCGCGGATTCCTGCGCGTGCATGATCGGATGGAAATATTTCTCATGTTCTTCCATGGTTTTCAGTTCCTGCGGATCTTTCCAGATACGCTTCATAAGACCGGCCATGAAAGCCGCACCCATGGCAGTGACTTCCGGATTGTCGCCCTTGATGACCGGGATCTGCAGGATGTCTGCCTGGCACTGCATCATGAACTGGTTGGCGGTCATACCGCCGTCCACACGCAGGGTCTTACAGGGCATGCCCATCTCACGCTCCATGGCACCGACCACGTCCTTGACGCGGAAGCCAACACTTTCGAGCGCCGCACGCACGATGTGATTGGCATTGGTCTTGCGGCTCATGCCGTGGATGCTGGCGCGCACGCCGTTCTTCCACCAGGGAGCACCTAAGCCCTGGAAAGAGCTTAAGAAGTAGACGCCTTCACTACTGTCGACCGCGGTGGCCATGGCTTCGGATTCAGCCGCGTTGGCCAGGATGCCGAGGTTGTCGCGCAGCCACTGTACGACTGCGCCGGCCATGAAGATACTTCCTTCAAACGCATAATAGACTTCTCCTTTATAACCCCAGGCGACCGTTGTAAGCAGGCCTTCCTTGGACAGGACGGGCTCTTTGCCGATATTGGAAAGGATGAATGCGCCGGTGCCGTAGGTGCACTTAGCATCGCTCTTCTGGAAGCATCGCTGGCCGAACAAAGCGCTCTGCTGGTCGCCCAGGACCGCCAGGATCGGGATCGGTGCGCCAAGATAGGCAGCATCCAGAGAGCCGAATTCTGCACCGCTCTCAAGCACGTCGGGCAGGCAGGAACGCGGGATATCGAAGAATTCCAGGATCTCCGGATCCCAGTCCAGTGTATGGATATTGAACAGCATGGTACGGCATGCGTTGGAATAGTCTGTCACGAAGGATGCGCCGTTCGTGGCCTTCCAGATGAGCCATGTATCGATCGTACCAAAGAGAAGATTGCCTTCCAGCGCCATGCGGCGGGCGCCTTCGACGTTTTTCAGGATCCAGCCGGCCTTGGTCGCGGAGAAGTACGCGTCAAGAATGAGGCCTGTCTTCTTCTGGAACCACTCGGTCAGGCCGCGTTCGACCAGCTGTCCGCAGTACTCCTCCGTACGGCGGCACTGCCAGACGATGGCGTTATGGATCGGCTCGCCGGTCCGCTTGTCCCATGCGATCAGCGTTTCACGCTGGTTCGTGATGCCGATGCAATCGACGTCGGCGGCGGTCATCTCCAGTTCTTCAAGCACTTTGGCAGCCGCGCGGATCTGCTTGTCCCAGATCTCGATCGGATCCTCTTCGACCCAGCCGGTATGCGGATAGATCTGACCGATCTCTTCCTGGTGCATGCCCAGAGTCTTTCCGTTTTCATCAAAGATCAGTGCGCGTACGCTGGTGGTACCTGAGTCTAATGCCATGATCCGTGCCATATCATTCTGCCTCCTCGTTTTCTGATTCTTCATTTTGTTGTGTTTCCGACACTTCGTCGGCTTCCGGCTGAGGTTCTGCCTCGGACTCCGTTTCTGTTCCGTCCTCTGGCTCGTCTGCGGTTCCTGCATCCTGCCCGGACTCTTCCTCCGAGGACTGCTCCTCTTCGTCGTGACGTTTATGACCTTTCTTTTCGTCCTTCGGCTCCGGCTCCGGTTCCGGTTCTTCCTCGCCCCACTGGAATTCCACTGTTGCAAATCGTTCTTTCAGCTGGACCAGGATACGATCCAGTTCAGCCCTTGTCAATAGGGCCTTTGGGTTAAGGATACCACGACCTTGGTCCTCAATCAAGTTCAACTGATAGGCTATTTGTACTTTTTCGCGGGTGTTCTCCTCGCATTGGTTGATATCCTCAAAGGTCTCTTTGAAGTCCGCCGTGATCTCGCTCATGACGTTCGGTGCACAGACGCCCAACAGATCGATCAGCCAGACGATGGCTTCTTCCCGGGTGGCGGCATTCTCCGGCGTGCGCAGCTGCGCTAACTGCTCATCGAACACCGACTGCGGAGCCCCCATGGCCTCCAGGAACATGGTAAGGACCGCATCGCTGCGAACACCGCCCAGGTAGTCCGGACCGACCGTCGTAAAGGACCATTTCTCCTCGACCGTGTCGATCTTCACGTCATCCTGATATACGTCGAAAGCCACACTGACCGTATACCGGGTACTGGCCTGGTATTCACCCATCGGAAAGAGGATCAGCGTGTTCCAGATCCCGTCTTCATCACCGGGCGCCACCAGATGGAGCTGTTCGTTCTTCTCCGTTTCCGTATTGAGCAGTTCGGCCTTGATATCCTTGAAGCGCAGATCTGAAAGACCGGCGGCGTAGTACTGCACTGTGATGGGGATGCCCAGGGAACGGACCTCACTCATGGCTTCTGGGAGATGGGACAGGGATGAATAATAGATCGTGCCCACGTCCTGCTGGCCCGCATAAGGATAGACCGTAGTCATGGGGTCGCCCTCATAGCCGTTACCGCCCAGGACCATGCAGTAATAATATCCGCTGCGCCCCATGCCGATATCGCCATAATTCGGGTTCAGCAGCGATGTGCGCAGATAGGGATCGCGCATGCACCAAGCCACGAAATCCTCGAAGGTGACCATACGGTAGTTATCATATTCCGTGACGAACTGCTTCGTATACCCAGTGAAACGGCTGCGGTCCACGGGGTAGCCGCCGGTGTACCCTGTCTCGCCCGGAACCTCCTCAAAACTGAGCTGATTCGCCGTGTTCATATAGGCGCTGTGGTTCTCCGCCGCCTGATCCAAGAGCGGCTGCTGCGTAAGCATCGACAGGCCCAGGCTGCGGCGGATCACGTTGATCGACCCGCAGGCGTTATACCGGGAGATCGCCTGCTGCATGGCCTGATTCTCGGCTGACGCGGCAGACGCCGGCCCTCGGCTGGCGGGAAGACTGCATAAAATGAGCGCAGCCAGCAGCACGCTCATTACCATAGATCTTGCTTTTCTCATGGTTTGACCTCCTGCCTGACTGCGCGTATTTTATTTATTCTTCTTCAAAATCCAAAGATTCCAGATCCTCACCGTCGGCTTCCGCATCCGTCTCAGGCGCTTCTTCGCCGTCCTCGACCTGGCTCTCCTGGATCAGGGCGGCGCTGACGACGCGCGTCCCCTCTTCCAGTGTGATCAGCTTGACGCCGGAAGTGACACGACCGATCAATGATACATCGGATACCTTCATACGGATCATGATGCCTTCGGAATTCATGAGCATCAGTTCCTGATCCTCGCGGACGATCTGCACCCCGACGACAGGTCCCGTCTTTTCGGTGATGCGATAGTACAGGATGCCTTTGCCGCCGCGGCGCTGATTGTTGAACTCACTGACCACGGTGCGCTTGCCCATGCCGTTTTCCGTGACGGCCAGGATGGCATCGCCTTCCGCGACGATCATCATGTCGATGACTTCATCGTCGCCCGTCAGGCTGATACCGCGCACGCCCATGGAACTGCGGCCGGTGGGACGCACATCGCTTTCCTCGAAGCGGATCATCTGGCCGTTGCGGGTGGCCAGCAGGATCTCGTCCGTGCCGTGTGTCATCTTGACGCCGATCAGCTCGTCATCCTCCTGCAGCGTAATGGCGATCAGGCCGTTGGAGCGGATGTTGGCATATTCGCTGACATAGGTCTTCTTGACCACACCGCGGCGCGTACCGAAGATGAGGCAGGACTGCTCGCCGTATTCTTCCTTGCTGGAACGCTGGACGATCTCCGTGACCTTTTCCTCGCCTGGCAGGCTCAGCAGGTTCACGATGGCCGTTCCGCGCGCCGTACGGCCCGCTTCCGGGATCTCGTAAGCCCGCATCTGGTAGACCTTGCCATGGCTGGTGAAGAAGGTCAGGATATCGTGCGTCTCCGCGATGAACATCTTCTTGACGTAATCGCCCTCACGGGTCTCCATACCCTTGATGCCCTTGCCGCCGCGGTTCTGGCTGCGGTACATATCCAGCGACGTACGCTTGATGTAGCCCAGGTTCGTCATCGTGACGACGCAGCGCTCGTTCTTGATCAGATCCTCAATGTCGATCTCACCCTCCTCGTAGGTGATGGCGGTACGGCGGGGATCCGCGTATTTGGTCTTGATGATGAGCAGTTCTTCCTTGATGACGCCGTACAGCAGCTTCTCGTTGGAAAGGATGCCCGTATATTCTGCGATCTTGGCTTCCAGATCATCGTACTCGCCCTGCAGACGGTCGCGTTCCAGACCTGTCAGTGCACGCAGACGCATGTCCACGATGGCCTGTGCCTGTGCATCGGAGAAAGAAAAGCGGTTCATCAATCGCTCCTTCGCGATGGCCACGGTCTGGGAACCGCGGATGATGGAAATGATCTCGTCGATGTAATCCAGCGCCTTGAGCAGGCCTTCCAGGATATGCGCGCGGGCCTGTGCCCGTTCCAGATCGTACTGTGTGCGGCGGGTCACGACGTCCTTCTGATGCTCCAGATAGTAGGTGAGCATCTGCAGAAGGTTGAGCACGCGCGGTTCTCCATTGACCAGTGCCAGCATGTTGCAGCTGAAGGCATCCTGCAGCTGCGTATTTTTATACAGCTGGTTCATGATGACCTTGGCGTTGGCGTCACGCTTGAGTTCGATCGCGATGCGCATGCCGCTGCGGTCGGACTCGTCGCGCAGGTCGGAAATGCCTTCCAGCTTCTTGTCCTTGACCAGATCCGCGATGCGCTCGATGAGACGAGCTTTGTTGACCTGGAAGGGGATCTCGGAGACCGCGATGCGCTGGCGGCCGTTCGCCATCTGCTCCACTTCCATGTTGGCGCGGACCACGATGCGGCCGCGGCCGGTGCGGTAGGCCTGCTCGATGCCGGTGACTCCATAGATGGTGGCGCCGGTCGGGAAATCAGGACCCTTGATGATCTTCAGCAGCTCTTCGATGGTGGTCTCACGGTTCTCCAGCACATGGTTGTCGATGATGCGCACGACGCCGTCGATGACTTCGCCCAGGTTGTGGGGCGGGATGGCGGTGGCCATACCAACGGCGATACCGCCTGTACCGTTGACCAACAGGTTCGGGAAGTGGCTGGGCAGGACCGTGGGCTCTTTCAAAGAACCATCGAAGTTGGGGATGAAGTCGACCGTGTTCTTGTTGAGGTCGGAGAGCATCTCCATGGCGATCTTGCTGAGGCGCGCCTCGGTGTAACGCATGGCCGCCTGCTCATCACCATCCACCGAACCGAAGTTGCCATGTCCATCGACCAGCATGTAGCGCATGTTGAAATCCTGCGCCATATGGACCATCGCATCGTAGATGGAGGAATCACCATGCGGATGGTATTTACCCATGGCATCACCCACGATACGGGCGGACTTACGATAGGGTTTGTCAGGACTCAGATTCAGTTCGCTCATGGCATAGAGGATGCGGCGCTGTACCGGCTTGAGGCCGTCGCGCACATCCGGCAGCGCACGCGCCGTGATGACGCTCATCGCATAATCGATGTAATACTGGCGCATGGAACGCTCCAGGTTGATCGATTCCACCCGGTCGAACTGCTGGTTCTCGTTGTTTTCGATATTATCAGCCATATTGTCTTCTTTCTATATCTTTAACTCATGCACGTCGAAATAGCCGCGCAGCAGATATTCGATAAATACCTCAGGAACTCGTACTTCAAGGTATATGATGGTATTTATGCGTCGATCGTCGCGTACTTCGCGTTCTTCTCGATGAATTCACGCCGCGGTTCGACCTTGTCGCCCATCAGCAGGGTAAAGATCTGGTCGGCCACGGAGGCATCTTCCATCTCGACACGAAGCAGGATGCGTTTGGCCGGATCCATGGTGGTGTCCCACAGCTGTTCGGCATCCATCTCGCCCAGACCTTTGTAGCGCTGGATCTCGATGGAAGGATCGTTCCGCCCATCGATCTGGTCCAGGATCTTGTCCAGCTCCTTGTCGTCGTAGGCGTAATAATGCTCTTTCTTGCCCTTTTCCACGCGATACAGCGGCGGTTGGGCAACGTAGACGTGGCCCTGCTCGATGAGCTGCGGCATGAAGCGGTAGAAGAACGTGAGCATCAAAGTGCGGATGTGTGCTCCGTCGACATCGGCATCGGTCATGATGATGATCTTGTCGTAGCGCAGCTTGGTGATGTCGAAGTCTTCCTTGAAACCGGTGCCGAAGGCGGTGATCATGGACTTGATCTCCTCGTTGCCCAGGATGCGGTCCTGACGGGCCTTTTCGACGTTCAGGATCTTGCCGCGCAGCGGCAGGATCGCCTGGGTGCGGCGGGACCTTGCACCTTTGGCGGAGCCGCCGGCGGAGTTACCTTCGACGATGTAGATCTCGCAGTTCTTCGGATCCCGATCCGTGCAGTCGGCCAGTTTACCGGGCAGTGTGGTGCTTTCCAGCGCGCTTTTACGGCGGGTCAGCTCACGTGCCTTACGCGCCGCGTCACGCGCACGGGCGGCCAAGGTGGCCTTGTTGATGATGAGCCGGGCGACCTTCGGGTTCTGTTCCAGGAAGAAGTTCAGACCGTCGGAAACGATGGCTGCCACAGCACCGCGGGCTTCGGAGTTGCCCAGTTTCTGCTTGGTCTGGCCCTCGAACTGCGGTTCGGCGATCTTCACGCTGACGACCACCGTCAGGCCTTCTCGCACATCATCACCGCTCAGGTTCTTGTCGCTGTCCTTGAGCAGGCCGTTCTTACGGGCGTAATCGTTGAGGACCTGCGTGTAGGCGGCCTTGAAGCCGACCACATGCATGCCGCCTTCCGGCGTATTGATATTATTGACGAAACTGAAGATGTTCTCGTTGTACGTATCGCTGTGCTGCAGGGCGACTTCCACGTAAACGCCGTCCTTCATACCTTCCGCGTACATGATCTTATCGTAGATCAGGTCCTTGTGACGGTTGTTGTATTTGACGAACTCACGGATGCCGCCTTCATAGTGGAAGGTCTCTGTCCGAGGTTCTTCCCCGCGGGCATCGGTCAAAGTGATGCGCAGACCTCTGGTGAGGAAGGCCATTTCCTGCAGACGCTCCTTCAGCGTATCGAACTCGTAGACGACTTCTTCGAAGATCTCATCGTCTGCCAGAAAGGTGACCTCCGTGCCGGTATGATCGGTCTCGCCCACGATGGTCAGCGGCTGCGTGGTCTTGCCGCGCTCGAAGCGGATCTCGTGGATGCTGCCGTTCAGATGTACCCGGACGCACACATTTTTGGACAGCGCGTTGACGACGGATGCGCCGACGCCATGCAGTCCACCGGAGACCTTGTATCCGCCGCCGCCGAATTTGCCGCCCGCGTGCAGGATGGTATAGACCACCTCTACGCCGGACACGCCTGCCTGCGGCTGGATATCCACCGGGATGCCGCGGCCGTTGTCCAGCACGGTGATGGATTCATCCGGGTTGATGGTGACCCGGATCTCGGTGCAGTAGCCGGCCAGCGCCTCGTCCACAGCATTATCCACGATCTCGTAGACCAGATGATGCAGTCCGGTAGCGGAGGTGCTGCCGATGTACATGCCGGGGCGGCGCCGTACCGCTTCCAGACCTTCCAGGATCTGGATGCTGTTGGCCGCTGTGTATTCTTCAGAGACCGTAAGATCCCCGATCTGCTCACCATGGTAATCCTCGGTGGATTCGACCGGGATGGCGCCTTCCGGATCATTGGCGGACGCGACCAGTTCGCGGGCCTTAAGATCCTCCTCGGTGAGCTCCTCGGCAAGCTGCGGATCCATGTGTTCTCTTTCTTTTTCTGTCATGGAAGTACCTTTCTATTGCGTTGTATATGGCATGATTTTACGCGCCATATTTCCCTCTTTATAATACTCTTGGAACTGGTTCATTATACCATAAAATATGCGAAAAAACAAGCCTGAAAACGCTTTTTTACAGGGTTTTCAGGCTCTTTCAGGAGGTGTCGGCGGGACGGTAGACGCGTCATATTTTTACGATAAGATGTGGTAGTCGTACGGTGCCATGACAAGGCTGCGGACGGTATCTCCGGACAGGACGTCCCGCATCGGATACGGCAGCTCCACCGTCTGTTTCGTGTTGGTATAATTCTGCAGAAAACAGAACCGATGCGCCTCATCTTCACGGATCGTGGCCGTGACACCGTTGGGCAGATCCGTCTCCAGGGCTCGTTCGATCCCATATTCCTTGATGAGGTCTCCGTAGAGATCCGAGAGAAATGTATCGTAGGATCGGAACGCGATATACCAGGCCTCGCCTTTGCCGAAACGATTGCGGGTCAAAGCCGGACGGCCGGCATAGAAGTCCTCGTCGTAGGACAGGACCGTATCAGCGCCTTCGGTGTGGATCAGATCGCAGAAGATCCGGGCTTCATATCCGCCTGCATGATTGACATCGCTGTCATACAGGACGTCGATCTCTTCGGACCAGATCCCGAGCACCTTGCGCAAAGGACCCGGACGGCCGGTCTCGAAGCAGAGATCCGTCCCGTCCGCGATGCCGGACCAGTAGGTGGTCACAAAATGGCCGCCATTGCGCACGTACTCCTCCACTTTGGCACCGAAACCATCTCGGATCATGTACAGCATTGGCGCGATGACCAGCTTGTAACCGGACAGATCCTGATCTGCATCGATCACATCTACAGCAACACCACGATCCCACAAGGCTTTATAGTGCCGGACGCAGGTATCGAAGTAATCGATCCCTTCCTTGCGCGGTCCTTGGGTATCACCCAGGATCCAGGCATTCTCCCAATCATAGATGATCGCTGCCTCGGCAGCCACGGAGGTCCCAACGATATCGGACAGGCGGGGCAGTTCCTGTCCCAGTGCCGCCACCTCCCGGAAGACGCGCGTATCCGGCGTGGCGTAATGGTCCACAACGGCGCCGTGGAACTTCTCGGAGGAACCCAGCGACTTGCGCCACTGGAAATACTGGACCGTATCTGCCCCATGAGCCACCGCCTGGACCGAGGACAGGTTCTGCATGCCGGGACGGCGCAGCTTGGCCACTTCCTGCCAGTTGGTCGCGCTGGGGCTCGACTCCATCAGCAGAAAAGGTTTCCCCTGTTTGAAAGAACGGTTCATATCATGGATAAAAGCACGCCTCGCGGCTTCTTCCGCGACGGTACGCCCTTCCGCATGCCAGTAAGGATAATTGTCCCACGAGATCACGTCCAGCGCTTTTGCGAAGTCCCAGTACTTCAGGCCGCGCTCCAAAGATACGAAATCGTGGAAATTGGTGGTCAATGGCAGGGCCGGGGCGATCTCCTTAAGGACGTGGCATTCTTCCTGCATAAAATCCAGCGTTTGGTCTGAAACGAAACGGTGCCAGTCCAAAGTCAGGCCATGTACCTCGTGCTCGCCGATCGGGGAAGGAGACTCGATCTCAGACCAATCCTGATAGGTATGGCTCCAGAACGAGGTCCACCATGCGTGGTTCAACGCATCAAGATCGTTGTGATACCGCTTTTTCAGCCAATTTCGGAAGGCATCCTGGCACAGCGGGCAATGACAGCCGAATCCTTCAAATTCGTTGGACACGTGCCAGGCGATGACCGCCGGATGCGTGCCGTACCGCTCCGCCAGCCTGCGGTCGATCTCCCGGACCTTCGCCCGGTACACAGGAGAAGTGAAGCAGTGGTTCTGACGGCCGCCATGCAGATGGCGCACGCGATTTTCGTCCATACGCAGGACCTCCGGATAGGTACGGCTCATCCAGACGGGCCGCGCCGCGGAGGGTGTTGCCAGGATGACCTGGATGCCATTATCATGCAGACGATCCAGCACCTGATCCAGCCAGTCAAACTCGAACCGCCCTTCCACAGGCTCCAATTTCGCCCAGCTGAAGATCCCCACGCTCATCACATCCATACCGGCCTTTTTCATCAGATCGATATCCTGCTCCAGGATCTCCGGACGGTCCAGCCACTGATCCGGATTATAGTCGGCCCCGTGCAGCAGGCCGTGTACTTTCTCTGAAAATGGTCCGAAATTCTGTCTTCTGCGCATAATAAAGCCTCCGTTCTCTTCTTTTGATTCCATTATAAGAGACCGGAGGTAAAATTGCAATAGTTTTACTAATTATTTTACTAAAACTTACGATATTTTTCTTCTTCGCTGAAGACACAGCCGCAGTATTTCTGCATATACAGTCCTAAGTCCCTGGCCCGCTGCTGTCCGTCGCGGAACAGAGGACGGAAATCCCGGTATACGAACGTCACACCGTACTTTTCTCCCATCGCCCGGCCGATCCTGGCGATCCTTTCATGCTGCTGATACGGACTGATCAGCAATGAAGTGGAGAAGGCTGAAAAGCCCCTGGCCGCCGCTTCCTGCGCGGTCTTCTCCAGCCGCACCTGATAGCAGTAGCCGCAGCGTCCATCGATATCCTCCGCGACGGCCCGCACAAAATCACGAAGGCCGTAGGTATCCTCCTCGATGAGGGGCATATGCACGAGGCGCGCGTAGGTGCGCAGCGCGTCTCTGCGGCTGCGGTATTCGGTATAGGGATGGATATTGGGATTGAACCAGAACCCCGTGACGTCCAGCCCTTCCATACGCAGGCTGTCGATGCACTGATTGGCGCAGGGTGCGCAGCATATATGCAGTAACACAGAAGGCATAACGATGATCTCCCTTAATAATCACAGACCGGCCCTTAACCTGTAAGGACCGGTCATATGGTTGTCTTACGCGACTTTCTTCAGATAATTGGCCGCTACATAGTAGAACTTGCCGTTCAACTGGATGCAGTACCAGGTGTAGCTGTTTGCCGATGCTGAATACTTGTTCAGCACCTGTACCGTGGTCCCCTTGGCCAGCGTACCGATGACTTTGCCGGTGAGACCGGCTTTGTCACGATAGTTGAGCGCTTCCGTGGTGACGTACTTGGTGTAGCTGCCCTTGATCTTGAAGGTGACCTTTCGGCTGCCGGTATAATTGCCCATGCCGGTGATGGTGATGGTCGCCGTACCCGGAAGAACGTTGTTCTTGTAGGACAGTTTATAGTCGGTACCCTTGACCAGGGTCTTGGTCCCGTCTTTGACTGCCGGCGATGGCTTGATGGCCTTGGAAGTGTAGCTCTTCGTGCTGACACTGGCCACCGTGATCGAACTTGCGGTGATCGCCTTGGCCGTTGCCACTTTCTTCAGATACGCGGAGACCACATAGTAGAACTTGCCATCCACCTTGATAGCGTACCAGGTATAACCATCGGCCTTTTTACCGGACTTGCTCAGCAGCTGGACCTTCGTGCCCTTAGCCAGTGTACCTGCTCTGCTCGCAGACGTGGAGGCACCGGTACGATAGTTCAGCGCTTCCGTAGTGACGTATTCAACGAACGTGCCTTTGATCTTGAAGGTGACCTTGCGGCTGCCGGTATAGTTTCCTTTACCGGTGATGGTGATGGTCGCCGTACCCGGCCAGGTATTATTGGAATACTTCAGGGTATAATCCGTGCCCTTTGTCAGCGTCTTGCTGCCGTCCTTGATGGTCGGCGACGGTTTGATGGCACTGGCAGTGTACGCCTTGGTAGAGATGGACGCCACACTGACCGAACTGTCACTGATCTTCTTGGTCGTAACGACCTTCTTCAAATAGGCCGCGACCGTATAATACGTTTTATCCCCGACTTTGACGGCATACCAGGTGTAACCGTTCGCCGTGGCGGAGTATCCATCCTGCACTTCGACCGTCGTGCCTGCCGGGAAGGTCCCGACACGGTCATAGGACGTACCGGCGCCTTTGCGGTAATTCAGAGAATCTGTCGTGACATACTTGGTATAGGTGTAGGTGGCCGGCGTATTGGAACTGCCGCCGCCATCTTTGCTGACCGTGACGCCTATCGCGCCGATGCCCATCTCGGTGTAGACATAGATCGTGCAGGTGCCGTTCTTGACGCCTTTGACGTTGCCCAGGCCATCGACGGACGCGATCGCGGGATTGCTGGACTGATAGTAGACCTTCTGTTTCATGGTCTTCTTCAGGCCCAGTTTGACCGTGGTGCCCTTCTTGATGTTGACACCGCTGGTCGGCTTCACATATTCGGCGCAGACGTACCCTTCGTAATCTGTACCGCTGATCGTTGCTTTGATCTTGAACCAATACGGATATTTCTCACGGGTGGTGATGGTAGCGCCGCTCGTGGTATCGAACGTACCGCTGACGATGGTCACGGTCGTATCCTTCGGAACGGTCTTGATGCTGGCGCCGCTGCTGCTCGGAGATTTACGCAAGGTCGCCGCTTCCGTCATCGTGCCTTTGCCCGTCGCGTCCGCAAAAGCGGGTATTTCCGAACGGCTGGGCATATTGTCATAGACCGGGACATAGAAGACGAACTGCAGGTCCAGCATGTCCATGTTCTTATAGGACGTATAGGTGCTGGATGCCTCGCTTGCCGCACCACCGATATTGGTCATATACTGATGGCCATAACGGTTGGAATCCGTCATGACGTTGAAGCGCATCAGGTAGCTGGTATCCTGACCGACCGCGATGTAGCGCTCAGCGATGTACTGGGCGCCGCCGTAGATCGAAAGGACCGGCGAAGTCCACGGACGCTGGAACGTCTTGACTGTCGGCTTGCCGTTGGAATCCGGATAACCGGCCGCCCTGGCCAGTCCCTTGGCGATGGCATTGCCGCCGTCGGAAGCACCGATGTTGTAGAAGTTATAATAGCCGGCCAAAGACACGCCATTGTATGTGGAAGTGGATTGGCCGCTGACAGCGTTGCTGCCCTGCGCTCCGACTTCCTGACGGATCTTGGAAGCCAGGAACAGCGGACTGGTATCCGCCTGCTTGCCGGCCTTCCAGATGAGTTCGGCGTAAGTCATATCCACCGTGACCTTCTTGCCGTTGGTATCATAGTACGTGATCTTCGCCATACTGGTCTTGTTCATGAAAGTACCCGCCAGGATCTGCTCGACCGTTTTCTGGGTCTGACCTGAATTGTAGGACAGGCTTTCAAACTGCCAGATATATTTCTCATCCAGGAAATTGCGCGGATCCATGAAATAGCCGACCAGAGCCTCGTTCGCGGAGAACCAGGTGCTGCCGTCCTTGGCGATGTAGCTGCCGGTGGACGTATCATAATCGCCGGATTTATTGCTCAGGACCAGGGTGCTGGCTCCGCTGACCGTACTGCGGTTGCTGGCAGATTCGGCCTCTACCGCATCGTCCCAATCGACACCGGTATTCTGCGGAATGAAGATCCAGTTCGGGTGCAGCTCATGCAGCGCTTCCAGTTTCTCCTGATAGCTGGATGGGAACTGGGCCAGATACTCCTCATAGGTAGGCGCATCTGCCATACGCAGGCCATCCTCCGCTTTCAGAAGATCCAGGACCGCCTGGGTCGCCTCATCGGGCTTCGCCTCGTCAGACTCTTCCTCTTTCTTTTCCTCTTCGGACTCTTCCTCTTCGGGTTTGGATTCTTCTTCCTCGGCAGAAGACTCTTCCTCCTCGATGGAAGAGCTCTCTTCCTCAACAGGGGCTTCTTCTGAAGACTCGTCCTCTGCGGGCGTTTCCTCTTCCGAAGATTCCTCCTCTTCAGACAACTCCTCATCCGCGGAAGATTCCTCCATTGAAGACTCTTCCGTTGAGGACTCCTCGTCCTCAGCAGGTTCTTCTATCTCAGAAGGCTCCTCCTGAGAGATCTCTTCTTCGATGCTGCTGTCCTGCTCTTCTGTCTGGGCCGGGTCCTCTTCCGCATACAGCAGCGGCTGTACCGGAATGACCGTGAGCAGCAGACATATTGCCAGTAAGCAACTCCAGAATTTTTTCATCTTGCACACCTCTTTATTTTATTTAAAAAATGCCGATAGATATCATAAGTATACCACATTTCGCGAGTGATTGCAACTCCGATATAGATGCGGACCCCAGTAAAACAGCGCTTTCCAGCCCTTTCAGTCCCCGTTTTTCTTTACATTTTTATTGCATTTACGTGATAGACCGACTGTGTTATACTGGATGCAGACGGATATGCCCCGACGACACTCCCTGGGAGGTGCGCTTCATGAAATACACTTTACTGCTTCTTTTTTGTTCCCTGACCTTCCTTTTGTGCGGCTGCACGAAAAACGAACCACCCAAACCGGAACCGGCGAGCTCCGAAGAACCGAACACCGGCGATGAGGTCCCCAGCCATGATATCACCTTCAGCTTTATCAACGAAGCCGAGGAGACGGACGTCTGGATCTTGCCGGATACTCCCGAAAACAGAAAGCTTTCCCTGTGGGGCACCCCGACCATCGCGGACATCAAGAAAGACGAAACACGGCCGGTCTCTCTTACTATACCTGACGGTACCGATCAGTTCCTCGTGCACATGATCACGCCGGATCACATGTACTTCGGCGTCGGCGGAATTCCTCTCGATACCGCCTATACCCTGCGTTTCTACAAGGAGACCGATCCGTACCTTGTCTGGTACATGGAGGTGCTGGATGCCGACGGTATATCGATAGGGACCTTTGAAGTGTTCGGAGCCGCATTATAAGCAGATGCGCATGAAAAAAGCCCGGAGCCTTGAGCTCCGGGCTTATTTGTTTCTTATTTTCGCAGACGGTCGGCCAGGACCATCAGAAGAATGCCGCACAGGATCAGCAGCATCATATACAGCTTGCCTAACGGTGTGGTCATCAGGACCATGACCGGTCCCAGCGCCGAGAACGATCGGGTCACCCTGCCGACCAGGTGATCATACGGAAGCGGATCCGGGTCGCGTTCCGCGTTGGCGTCGCCCTGTACGAACAGCTCTTCCAGTTCCACTCGATTGATCACCACACGGCTGATGAGCGTCTCTCCCTCGCGGACAAACAGTATGATATCCCCTGGCTGGACGTCTTCCGGTTCGATGGCCCTGACGATGATCTGGCTGCCTCTCGTGACGTGTGGTTCCATATCCGGATTCTTCACATCATACAAGCTGTAGTCCCGATAATTCTGGATCGCCATCGGCAGCAGGACCAGTACGACGATCTGGATCAGCACCATTCCCAGGATATTACAAAAGGCAGGAAGCAAGATCCTGCCTTTTTTCTTTTTTCGATCCACCATAGCAGGCTTATTCTTCGTCTGCTTTTCTGGTCTTTCGGCCGCTTACGATCCTCAGGACCGTCAGGAACACGATCAGGACGCCGCTGGCGCCGAGGATGATGAAGTACGGCCGCATGTTGGTCTGATCCCCTGTCTTCGGTGGGTTCTCTTCCTTGGGCTTCATCTTTTCGCCCTGCTTCGGAATGATCGTATTGTCTCCGGAATAGGAATAGATCCACTCGTCGCCGGCTTCAGCATCGGCAGGCTTGCCGGGCAACAGGACCAGTGCGGGCGTATACCAGTAGTTTTTCTTGGTACCGGCGACCTTCGTCGCGACCTGCTGATCTTCATCGGTACCGAAATACCCCTCTTTTTCGTCCGACCTATGGACCACATACATGTACAGTCCGGGCTTCAGACCATCGATCTTCTGGCCGGAAGCGGTGCTGGCCACCGGCTTGACTTCGCCAAGATGGTTCTTGATGAGCGCGGCTGCCTTGGTGTTCATCTCTTCCCAGTCGATGCCCGTGCGATTCAGGTCACCAAGAGCGGCAAACGTCTTTTCCGGCGCTGCATACGTATAACCATCTGTCTCCTGTACTTCCGCCGCATCAGCGATCTTGTACAGATCCACCGTGATCTGCGTATGCTTAAGATCGCTCTTGTTTCCCACGGCATCTACAGTGATG
>JAFVHC010000132.1 GCA_017474705.1 Bacillota bacterium | reverse complement strand
GACGTTCACAGAGTTCGCAAATTTCTCGCCATAGGCGGACATGTCCAGATAACCAAATGCGTTCAAACGATGATTGACCGTAACAAGAACAACATCATCAAGTTTTGCCAGATTGTAACCATCATAGCAGACCTGCTCGATCGCGGAACCGGAAGCATAGCCGCCGCCATGCATCCAGAACAAAACAGGACGCTTTTTATCGTCGCATCCGGGCGTCCAGATATTCAGATACTGGCAGTGTTCGGAACTGGGCCAGAAACGATGCGGCATGCGGACTTCGCCCTGTGGCATCGGCTCGTTCAGGACCGGGCAGTTCATGCCATAACTGAATGCATCCTTGACGCCCTCCCAGGCCTCGATCGGTTTCGGCATTTCAAAACGCTTTGCTTTTGCATAGCGAATGCCATGGAAATGATCGACGCCGCGATAATGGAAACCGCGGATCTTTCCCTTCGGAGTCTCAACGATAGGGGCTTCTGTGGTAACGTAAAACTCTTTTGCCATGAATGTTTCTCCTTAATTACGTACTAAATGAAAGGAAAGCGCCCTAAAAGGACGCTTTTCCCTCATAGACACAAGATTACTTACGAGCGTTGTAACGGTCAAGAGCAGCCTGCTTCAGTTCGATGCAGCGCTCAACACCATACTGCTTCAACTGTGCTACATAGTCATCCCACTCATCCAGAGATTTCTCACCGGTGATGAATTTAACGGTGTTCTCGTTGGCCAGAGTCTCGATGTCGGTATACAGAGAAGCAAACTCGGTATTTTCCTCGTCGGTCAAGGTCATGGAAGAAGGCATCATCAGATCGAATTTGGACTTGTCGAATTCATCGTACGCATCCAGAGCCGGGTTGCCTTCATAGATCGGATCGAACATACCCCAGTTGTACAGACCGAAATCGGAAGTACCCAGGGTGTACATGTACATAGCTTCAGACAGGGTATTGACCTTGCCATCGTCGACCATCTGCTGCATAGCAGGAGTCAGATGATAGACGCCCTGATCATCGACAGTGTAAGACTCGCCTTCGAGACCAACGGAGTCAAGAAGCATGCACTCATCAGAATACCAGTAGTCCAGATAACGGCAGGTCAGTTCCAGATCTTCCGTCTTCTTGGAGATACCCAGCTGCTCTTTGATCAGGGAGCTGGTATCCAGACCGATCTGAGGCGTATCGCCTTCCTTCAGGACAGGCTGAGAAGTTGCAACGATCTTGAAGTTTTCGTCAGTGTTGTAGCCCTGAGCCTGCAGAACGACATCAGTCAGACCCCACAGTTCCAGACCGGAGAAGGCTTTGCCAGTGCCCAGATAATCAGACGGGCAAAGGATGTCAGCACCATTGGTCATGAAGTTCGGGTCGATCAGGCCGCGCTGATACCAATCATGGAACAGTTCGAGCCACTGTTTGTAACCATCTTCCATCGGGCCATACTTAACAGTAGGACCTTCGTGATAGAAGTCTTTCAGAACGCCATAAGCGGACAGGAAGCTGCTCAGTCCATCAGCACCGTTGGAGCCGATCATCAGAGGCGCTTCGCATTCCGGATGGTTCTTCTGGATCTCAGGCAGCAGAGCTTCCCAGTCAGCGATGGTGCGGGGAAGATCCATACCAGTCTCATCCAGCCAGTCTTTACGTACGCAGACACCGTCCCATACGCGCTCACCGGTTACATTGGAAGAACCAAAGTAAGAAGTAATGGTCCAGGGGCCAACGATACGGCCATCATCAGTGACGGTATCTTTCTTCAGCTGGTCCGAACTGGTGCGCAGTTTCTGATAGTTGGGCATGTAAGCATCGACGACATCGGTCAGCTCAGCAAGAACGCCATCAGCAACACCCTTCTCGGTGCCGCCAGGATAATAGGAGTTGACACCACGGATGATGTCCGGATACTTACCGGAAGCCAGCATCAAGCCGAACTGTTCCTGAGCGGTGTTGCCATCGACATGAGTCCACTCGATATGAACGTTGGTGTTCTTCTCGATCTGCTGGATCGCCGTCAGTTCATTCGGCTCCTCAACATAATCGTTGGTCCACTGCAGCCATACAGACAGAGTCTTGGTCTCTTCCAAGGGCCAGTTCCATTCTTTTGCTTCCGCGGGAGCTCCGCCATTGCCGCCAGCGTCTTTCTTGGAGCAGGCGCTGAACATGGCCATGACCATCAGAACCGCAAGGACCAGAGCCAGAGTTCTTTTCAACATTTACTTTTTTCCTCACTTTCCTCTTTTGAAATAAAGGTGATCATTTATATTATGTCAGCCCTTGACGGAGCCGATCATAACACCGGTAACGAAATACTTCTGGCAGAACGGATAGATCAGCAGGATCGGCAGAGTCGAAACGACGATCGCACCATACTTGACCAGAGTTTTGTACATCTGCGCATTGTCCATATATTCCGCGGCACTCTGTGTTACAGAAGAGGTAGAGTTCTGCGCGGAGATCAGGATCTCACGCATGAACATCTGCAGCGGATACTTATCCTTGGACTGCGGCAGATACAGCAGCGCCGGGAACCACTCATTCCACTTACCGACGGCGATGAACAGGATGATGACCGCGAACGTCGCTTTGCAAAGCGGAAGGATGATCCGGAACATGACCGTGAATTCACCGGCACCATCGATACGGGCGGATTCTTCCAGGGAATCCGGAATGCCGGAGATGGCGGTACGCATGATGATGATGTAGAAAACGCTCATCGCCTGCGGGATCAGAAGAGCCGCGCGGGTATCCAGAAGACCAAGGTAGTTGACGACCATGTAGGTCGGGATCATACCACCATTGAACAACATGGTGAACGCAAGGAACATCATCAGAACGTTGCGATAACGGAAACGTTTACGGGAGGTGATGTAACCAGCGATAACAGTAAGTACGCTGGTCAGCAGACACTGGGCGACGACATAGAACAGCGTGTTCTTATAACCGGTCCAGATGTTCTTGTACTTCAGGATGATGCGGTACGCATTGAATGAAGGTTTGCCAAGCGGCCAAAGGATGAAGCTGGTGGCTTTATCGACAGAAGCCGGATCGGAAACGGAAGCCCAGATAACGTGGATGATAGGAACGACACAGATGAAGGCAATCAACGCCATGAAGAGGTAGTTCAATACATCGAAAATGATACCGCTGATAGATTTTTTCTCAACCATGGATTGTCCCCTCCTTTAGAACAGACTCGACTCTGTATATTTTCTGGAGATCGCGTTTGTCACGACCAGGAACAAGGTACCGATCACAGAGTTGAACAGACCAACGGCTGTAGCGAAACCATAATCATAGTTCTGCAGACCGCTTCGATAGATGTACGTGCTGATGACATCAGCCGTTTCATATGTAGCAGGCGTATACAGAAGCAGGATCTTGTCCGCGCCGACCTGCAGCAGGGAGCCCATGCGCAGGATCAGCATGATCATGATCGTCGGGACCAGAGACGGGATGGTGATATGGATCGTACGCTGCCAACGGTTGGCACCGTCGATCGCGGCTGCCTCGTACGGCTCCTGATCTACACTGGCCAAAGCGGCGATGTAGATGATGGAACCATAGCCCATGCCCTGCCAGATATTGGAGATGATGTGGATCGCCCAATAGTAACGGGGATTGGCCAGCAGGTTTTCCGGAGCTTTGCCGGTAAGAGAAGATACAAGGTGGGAGATCAGGCCGCCGCTCTGGGTAAAGTCAACGATAAGACCGCAGACAACGACCATGGAGATGAAGTACGGCATATAAGAAACCGTCTGAACGAATTTCTTATACTTGGTGACTTTGATCTCGTTGAGCAGCAACGCAAAGATGATGGGTGCCGGGAAACCGAAGATAACGTCCAGAACACCGATCATGGTCGTGTTGCGCAGCAGACGTCCAAAATAAGGACCAGTAAAGAAACGGACAAAGTTAGTGAAGCCGATCCAAGGGCTTTCGAAAAAGCCGAGGGCGGGACTGAACTTCTGGAAGGCCATCACGATGCCGACCATCGGGATATAATGGAAGATTATATACCAGACGATGATCGGGATCGAGAGGAAATAAAGCACCTTATTCCTTCGGAAGTCAATCTTGATGTTGTGCCGGAAACCCGCAAAACCAGCTCCTTCTACATAGCCTGTTTTGGGCATTTTCGGCTTCGTGTTCGTTGTTGCCACGATAAACCTTCCTCCTTTATTGAACGATGGCATAAAGCATTGCAACTTTACACCTTCTCTTTGTCCAATAATACAGGAAAGAATGCATTATTGTCAAGAAATATTTGATTTTTGTACAGAAAAACAATCATATTTTTGTAGGATTTTAATAACTTACGCGACTTTCATTTACAGATTGTTAACAAAAAAACTCATTTTGCACAAAAAAGAACCAGATACGTCTAAATCAGACGCATCTGGTCCTGTATTCATGTGTTTTTACAGAAATTACTTCTGAGAAATCGCAGCCTGAGCAGCAGCCAGACGAGCGATCGGCACACGGAACGGGCTGCAGGATACATAGTTCAGACCGATCTTGTTGCAGAACTCAACAGAGCTCGGATCGCCGCCATGCTCACCGCAGATACCGATGTGCAGATTCGGATTGACCGGCTTGCCCAGATCGATCGCCATCTTCATCAGTTTGCCAACGCCTACCTGATCCAGCTTCGCAAACGGATCGTTCTCGAAGATCTTGGCATCGTAGTAAGCGTTCAGGAACTTACCGGCATCATCACGGGAGAAGCCGTAGGTCATCTGCGTCAGATCGTTGGTACCGAAGCAGAAGAAGTCAGCCTCAGCAGCGATCTCGTCAGCAGTCAGAGCCGCGCGCGGGATCTCGATCATGGTACCGACTTCATACTTAAGATCGGAACCGGCAGCAGCGATCTCCTTGTCAGCCGTCTCGACGACGAACTTCTGGACATACTTGAGCTCTTTGATGTCGCCGACCAGCGGGATCATGATCTCAGGAACGATGGTCCAATCCGGATGCTTCTTGGAAACATTGATCGCGGCACGGATGACAGCGGTCGTCTGCATAACAGCGATCTCCGGATAGGTGACAGCCAGACGGCAGCCACGATGACCCATCATCGGGTTGAATTCCTTCAGACCATCGATGATGACCTTGATCTCTTCCACAGTCTTGCCCTGGGCATCAGCCAGCTTCTTGATGTCCTCTTCCTCAGTCGGAACGAACTCATGCAGCGGCGGATCCAGGAAACGGATGGTAACCGGGTTGCCTTCCAGAGCTTCGAACAGGCCTTCAAAGTCGGACTGCTGATACGGAAGGATCTTCTCCATGGCCTTCTCACGCTCTTCGACTGTCTCGGAGCAGATCATTTCACGGAATGCATCGATACGGCCTTCGCCAAAGAACATATGCTCGGTACGGCACAGATCGATACCCTCGGCGCCCAGCTCAACAGCCTTCTTGGCGTCTTCCGGAGTATCAGCATTGGTGCGGACCTTCATGGTGCGGTACTCATCAGCCCAAGCCATGACGCGGCCGAACTCGCCAGCGATGGTAGCGTCGACGGTCGGGATGATGCCATCATAGATGTTACCGGTGGTACCATCGATGGAGATATAGTCTCCCTCGTGGAACTCTTTGCCGCCCAGAGTGAACTTCTTGTTTTCTTCGTCCATAGCGATATCGCCACAGCCGGAAACGCAGCACTCACCCATACCACGGGCAACAACAGCAGCGTGAGAGGTCATGCCGCCGCGAACGGTCAGGATACCTTCAGCACTCTTCATACCGGTGATGTCTTCCGGAGAGGTCTCCAGACGGACAAGAACGACCTTCTCGCCGCGGGCAGCCCACTCGACAGCGTCATCAGCCGTGAAGACGACCTTACCGCAGGCAGCACCAGGAGAAGCACCCAGGCCCTTGCCCATCGGAGTCGCAGCCTTCAGAGCGGCAGCGTCGAACTGCGGATGCAGCAGTGTATCAAGGTTACGAGGATCGATCATAGCGACCGCCTCTTCAGGAGTACGCATACCTTCGTCGACCAGATCGCAGGCGATCTTCAGAGCGGCCTGAGCGGTACGCTTACCATTACGGGTCTGCAGCATGTACAGTTTACCGTGCTCAACGGTGAACTCCATATCCTGCATGTCGCGATAATGATCTTCCAGAGTCTTGCAGACGTTTACGAACTGCTCGAAAGCTTCGGGGAACTTCTGCTCCATCTCGGTGATGTGCATCGGGGTACGGACACCGGCGACGACATCTTCGCCCTGTGCATTGGTCAGGAACTCACCGAACAGGCCCTTCGCTCCGGTCGCGGGGTCACGAGTGAACGCAACACCGGTACCGCAGTCATCACCCATGTTACCAAAGGCCATGGACTGTACGTTAACGGCAGTACCCCAGCTGTAGGGGATGTCGTTGTCACGACGATAAACGTTCGCGCGCGGGTTGTCCCAGCTGCGGAAAACAGCCTTGATGGCGCCCATCAGCTGTTCTTTCGGATCGGTCGGGAAATCGGTACCAAGCT
>JAFVHC010000131.1 GCA_017474705.1 Bacillota bacterium | reverse complement strand
TGAAAACCAGAAACGTATCCTCACCGGAGACCGCACGACAGGTAAACTGCACCTTGGCCATTATGTTGGCAGTCTGCAGAACCGAGTCGCGCTGCAGTACGACTACGATACATTTATTCTTTTGGCGGATGTGCAGGCATTGACCACACATTTCGAGCATCCGGAACTGATCCAGGGCAGCATCCTGGACGTGGCCATGGACAATCTCTCCGTCGGTCTGGATCCGGAGCGCGTTACCATCTTCCAGCAGTCGCAGATCCATGCCATTGCCGAGATGACGGTCTTCTATTCCATGCTCATTTCCGTAAACACACTGCGCCACAACCCCACCATCAAAACTGAGGCTGCCAATTACGGCTACAGTGACCTGAGCTATGGATTCCTGGGCTATCCTGTATCCCAGGCTGCGGACATCACCTTCTGTAAGGCCGAACTCGTCCCGGTCGGCGAGGATCAGCTTCCGCATATGGAGGTCGCACGCAAACTGGTACGCCGCTTCAATGATCAGTATAAGACCAGCATTCTGGTCGAGCCCTATGCCAAATTATCGGATACACCGCGTCTGCCCGGCCTGGATGGCAATGCCAAGATGGGTAAATCTCTGGGCAATGCTATCTATCTGTCCGACGATGCCGATACAGTCGCTAAAAAAGTCCGCTCCGCAGTTACGGATACCAACCGCATCTCCGTGAAGATCCCCGGTAATCCGGACGTCTGCATGGTCAGCAAGTATCATCAGGTATTCAACGCCGGCGAGCATGAAAACATCTGCTCTATGTGCAAGAACGCTGAGATCGGCTGTGTAGCCTGCAAAAAACTGCTTACAGAAAAACTGAACGGCCTTATGGATCCGTTCCGTGAAAAACGTGCTTACTATGAAGCCCATGTGGATGAGGTCAAGGACATCATCGATACCGGCAGCCGAAAGGCCAACGAGATCGGCGATGAGACCGTGCGCCAGATGCGCGAAGCCATGAGCATCCTGATTTGATCAAAACATAAGTTACCGGCCGGATCCGCACCGGCCGGTTTTTTCAAAGGAGTCTATGATGAAGATCTCTGAAATCCTTGCATCCAGGAAACCCACTCTATCGTTTGAAGTCTTTCCTCCCAAGACGAGCGATTCGCTCGAATCCGTAACAAAGGCCGTCGAGCGTATCGCCGCTCTGAAGCCCTCTTTCATGAGCGTTACATATGGCGCGGGTGGTGGCACAAGCCTGTATACTGCGGACATCTCCCGCTCGATCCAGGATGATTGGAACGTTCCATCTCTTGCCCATCTGACCTGTGTCACTTCTACCCGCAAGACCATCCATGACCAACTGGATCTGCTCAAAAAGAACCGCATCGAGAACATCATGGCGCTTCGGGGTGATTTTCCTGAAGGATTCGACTCTTCGGCTCCGAGGGATTATCATCATGCCAGCGAGCTGATCTATGATATCAAAGCCTACGACCCTTCCTTCTGCATCGGCGCAGCCTGCTATCCCGAAGGACATGTGGAAACAGAACACAAATCAGATGATATCCGTTTTCTGAAAGAAAAGGTCGATGCCGGTGTCGATTTCCTTACGACACAAATGTTCTTCGATAACAACATCCTGTACAATTTCCTGTATCGTGCCAGAGAAGCCGGGATACGCGTTCCGGTCCTCGCGGGTATCATGCCGATCACACAGAAACGGCAGTTGGAACGGGCCAGGATGATGTCCGGCACATACGTTCCCACGCGGTTTCTTGCCATCGTGGATCGATTCGGTGACAATCCGAAGGCTATGCGCCAGGCAGGGATCGCCTACGCTACCGACCAGATCATCGATCTGATCGCCAACGGCGTCGAACACATCCATGTTTATACTATGAACAAACCACAGGTCGCAGCAGCGATCTGTGCCAATCTTTCGGAGATCCTTTCATGATCGAAGTTTCCAACCGCGAGATCGCACGGTATCTTGGCTATCGCGGCATATCACCGGATCCTCGCGTCCAGCAGGTCATAGATCAGGTCCTTCAGGAACTTGAACGCAGTGTCCGTCCCGGCTGCCTCCATCGCATGGAACCCTGCACTTTGGATGCCTCCGGTCTGCTCCATCTGGGTCCGATCACTGTTAGTTCTCTGGACCTTAAGAAGAACCTGGATGGTTGTACGCATGTCATCCTGATCGGAGCAACATTAGGTGCTGCACCGGATCAGCTGATCCGCAGATACGAAGCGACCGACATGCTGAAAGCATCGATCGCACAGGCCGTTGCAGCGGCTATGATCGAAGCATATCTGGATTCCGAGCAGGAGAAGCTCGAACGTATGTATCTTGCACAAGGGCTGCACATGCGGCCTCGGTTTTCTCCCGGATATGGGGATCTTTCTCTGGATGTGCAGCCGGAAATACTTGCTGTCCTGCAGATGTCCAAACATCTGGGTGTGACTTTGACCGATGGCCTGCTGATGATCCCATCAAAATCCATCACCGCATTCATTGGCCTTGCAGAACGGCCTTATCATTGTGAAACCATATCCTGCCAGTTTTGTGGCAAAGAAAATTGTCTGTATCGAAAGGAGTGAGGTCCTGTGTCCATACTGGAAACCATGAAAGAACGCCTGTTATTTACTGATGGCGGTATGGGTTCCCTGCTGCAGTCCCGTGGATTGGAACCAGGCAAGATCGGTGACACCTGGAATATCGACCGTCCGGAGGACGTCATAGAGATCCAGTCGGAGTATCTTTCCGCCGGATCGGATATCCTCACTTCCAACACGTTCAATACCAATGTGCTGAAGTTTCCCGATGAAGGCATGAATTCAGTAGAATCCGTGATTGCGGCTGCCATTCGAAATGCACGTGAAGCTATGCGCCGCGTACCTTCCGAGCGAGAACGTTTCGTCGCCCTGGACATCGGTCCGACAGGCAAACTGCTGCAGCCGTTAGGTGACCTTTCCTTCGATGATGCCTATGATATTTTCGCACGCAACGTACGGGCTGGTGCACGTGCCGGTGCGGATCTGGTCCTCATCGAGACCATGAATGATACCTACGAGATCAAAGCTGCCGTTCTCGCTGCAAAAGAAAACTCGGATCTGCCTGTCTTCGTAACAGTCACTTTCGATGAAAACGGTCAATTACTGACCGGCTGCGATATCAAGGGCGTCATTGCCATGCTGGAAGGCCTCCATGCAGATGCGATCGGTATGAACTGTGGTTTAGGTCCGGTACAGATGCAGCCATTGTTGGACACATTTCTTGCTTACTCTTCTCTTCCTGTGATCATGAACCCCAATGCCGGCCTGCCGCGCACGGAAAACGGTGTTACGGTCTATGATATCGACATCGATACATATACGAGAGAGATGGAACAGATGGTCCGCAAAGGTGTCCGCGTCGCCGGAGGCTGCTGCGGGACCACACCTGCATACATCGCATCCCTGACCGATCGATGCCGCTCCTTGTCCACCCCCATGGCGATCCGGCCTAAAGACGATACACTGGTCTCCTCCTATGCAAAAAGCGTCGAGATCGGCAAAGACCCAGTGATCATAGGCGAACGCATCAATCCAACCGGCAAGAAAAAGCTGAAAGCAGCCCTTAAAGAAAACGATCTCGGTTATATCCTGAATGAGGCAGTCCGACAGCAGCAGGCCGGCGCTCATATACTGGACATCAACGTTGGCCTGCCCGGGATCGATGAAGTGCATATGCTCAAAAGCGTGATGCAGGAGGTGCAGTCTGTCAGCGATCTTCCCCTTCAGCTCGATACCTCAGACCCTGAAGCTATGGAACAAGCCTTGCGCTACTATAATGGAAAACCGTTGATCAATTCCGTCAGCGGAAAAACCGAAACTATGGAAAAGATCTTCCCGTTGGTGCGGAAATATGGCGGTGTCGTTGTATGCCTGTGTCTGGATGATGCAGGGATCCCGCAGTCAGCTGAGGAAAGGATATCGATAGCCCGTAAAGTACGGGCGGAGGCACTCTCTTACGGAATCGATGCAAAGGATCTTATCATAGACGGACTTGCCATGACGATCTCCGCGAACAGTCAGTCCGCTTTGACTACTTTGGAGACCGTGCGCCGGACAACAGAGGAACTGGGGATGCATTCGATCCTGGGCGTATCCAACATCTCCTTCGGTCTGCCAGCCAGAGAGAATATCAATAGCCACTTCTTTACGATGGCACTGCAGAATGGCCTTTCCGCAGCTATTATCAATCCATCTTCCGAATCCATGATGACTGCTTATTATGCGTTCCGCGCTCTTGCCGGGCTGGATGAAAACAGCATGGATTATATACGGCAATACGCAGATGCTGCATCTGCTTCCAAACTTAAGATCACTTCAAGTGAGATCACCCTTTCGGAAGCGATACGCAATGGCTTGAAAGAAGCCGCTGCAGATGCTGCTCAACGGGCTTTGACCCGGTTGGAGCCTCTGACGATCATCGATAACGATCTGATTCCTGCCCTGAACGCGGTGGGAGATGCCTTCGAAAAGAAAACGCTGTTCCTGCCCCAGCTGCTGATGAGTGCAGATGCTGCAAAAGCAGCGTTTGACGTGATCCGAACTTTCGTCAAATCGCAAGGAGGACCGCAGGAATCCAAAGGTACGAT
This sequence comes from Bacillota bacterium, assembly GCA_017474705.1. GTDB lineage: Bacteria > Bacillota > Clostridia > Lachnospirales > Bianqueaceae > RUG159. Next base: position 2,125 of record JAFVHC010000131.1, on the reverse strand, counting down.
CGTCATCGCCACGGTCAAGGACGATATCCATGACATAGGTAAAAATATCGTCCGTACTCTATTGGAAAACTATGGATATAACGTGATCGATCTGGGACGCGATGTGCCTCCTGAAACCATTCTGGATGCCGTACTAGCCCATCAGGCCCGCCTTTGCGGCCTCAGCGCCTTGATGACGACCACCGTTCCGCACATGGAAGAAACGATCCGACTGCTCCATGAAAAAGCACCCTACTGCAAGGTCATGGTCGGGGGTGCCGTTTTGACGCAGGATTACGCGGATGAGATCCATGCGGATTTCTATGGGAAGGACGCTATGGCAAGCGTCAGATATGCAGAAAGCATCTTTAACAAATAAAGAAAAAGCCTGGGTACATCGGATGATGTACCAGGCTTTATTTGTATTGTAAACTTATAAGAGCTTAGCTCCGCATTTCGAGCAGAACGCAGCATCTTTTGCGACCTTTGCTCCGCAGTTCGGACAGAACCCTGCTTCTGCTTCTTTATGATCCGGCTGATTGAACATCTGACCGGCTTGATTCATCATCTGCCCTGCCATCTGCATACCGGCCATCATACCCACCATATCCGAAGCGAAGGCACCTGCGCTGGTATTGCCGCCCTCACCGTTCGTCATGGAATCGATCATGTGTACCTGCTGATACTGCTGCATATCGCCCACCATAGATGTAGACGCAACATCATCGATGCGATCCTGGATCTCCTTCGGATAGCTGAAGTTCTGGATGTAGAATCCGGTCACACTCATTCCGATCTTGTGCATCTCCATGTCCAGATCCGTGCGAACAGCTTCACAAATCGCCTGGCTGTTGGCCTGCAGATTGAACATGTCTTTGCCTTCACGAACGATGGCACTGATCAGATACTGATTCAGCATGCTTGTGATGCGCTCTTCCAGATCCGCGACGCGGTAAATATCCCGCACACCGGCGACTTGATCGATCAGAGCAACATAGTCGCTGACTTTGACGACGCAGGTACCATAGCAGCGGATCGGAAGACCGCCGGGCAGATTCTGCGAAGGTATATTGATCGGACCGTTGGTACCCCATTTGATCGTGAACTCTCTGGTATTGACATACAGTATTTCCGCCCTCAATCCTGACTTAAAGCCGAATTTATAGCCTTTTAAAGTGCTCAGGAACGGAATGATATCGGAATTGATCTCGAAATTGCCTTCATCACGAAAGACGCCTTCGATGCGGCCGTTGTACATGAATACCGCATCCTGGCCCGGACGGATGATAAGGCGGCTGTCGCGCTTGAGTTCCGCATTGTGCCATTTCCAGAAGATCGCATCGTCGCGGTACTCCGACCACTCGACGATGTTGGCAAGCTGCCCTGAGAAAATGCCCATCTTACTTGCCCATACGCGCCTTCAACGCAGCCAGTTCATCTTCGACCTCGACAGAAGGAGCTTCGTCATATTTCTTCATCAGATCGTTGACAGAGCCTTCCGCGGCATTGAGTTCAGCCATGGCATTGGCAGTATCCAGCATATTGTCGACCTTTGCTTCCATGCGCTCGAACTCGCTCATGCCGGCCTTGGTCTTATCGACACTGGAGCTGATCTCGTTGATCTTCTCCTGGGTCTTTGCGACAGCCAGTTTCGCTTTGATCGCATCACGGCGTGCATACATATCCTGGATCTCCTGGGTAAGATGATCGTGCATAGCCTTCATCTTGTTGGAGTTCTCATGAGCGGCATCGTATGCGGCCTTCAGGGACTCGACCTGCTCTGCCTTGCGCTGTTTCTGCTGCAGGAAAGCTCTGGCATCGTCATCGTTACCGGCCAGGACAGCTTTCTCAGCATAGGACTGCAGTTTCGCGACTTCATCGACAGCCTCGTCGTAGACACGCTGTGCACGGGCTTCTTCAGCCATGATGCCGGCGGTTTCCGCTTTGACTTTGCCCAGGTCATCCTGCAGATCACGCAGGATCTGATCGACCATTTTTCTCCGGATCTTCCGCTTTATCCAACAGAGCGTTCAGATTCGCTTCCATAATTGCTTTGAACCGAGCTAAGATTCCCATGATAAAAGCCTCCTTAAAGCTTATTTTTGCTCATTATAACACACGTGTTGTGCATTTTCAATAATTATTG
>JAFVHC010000130.1 GCA_017474705.1 Bacillota bacterium | reverse complement strand
GTCCGTCTGGCTGATGCGGAAGGGCAGATCCTTGTAGCTGCGCTGACGGGAAGCATAGACCTTGATGGCGTTCGGACAGTTCATGGGCTTGGCCGCATAGATACCGGAAGTATCCGGATCGTCCAGCTGGACGAAACGGCGGTCATCATCCATCTCAGGAATGATGAACATGCCATCGATATAATGTGCCCAATGGCCGGAAGTCTCCCACAGTTCCTTCTTCTGGATCTGCGGTGCAGCAATCTCGTTGTAGCCATGGACTTCATGCACATCGCGCCAATAGGAAAGCAAGGCGTTGAACAGCTTGAATCCGCGGGGCAGCCAGTAGGGCATACCAGGCGCCGTCTCGTCCATCATGAAGATGTCGAGCTGCGGTCCCAGTTTCTTGTGGTCGCGCTCCATGGCTTCGCGCACGAACGCCAGGTGTTCTTTCAGCTGCTGCTTGTCCGGGAAAGCATAGACGTAGACACGCTGCAGCTGGTCGCGATGCTCATCGCCGCGCCAGTAGGAACCGGACACGGATTTGATCTGGAAAGCAGCATTCATCAGTTCCTGCGAATTGTCGATGTGCGGACCTGCGCAGAGATCGACGAAATCATCGCCCGTCCAGTAGATGGAGATGACTTCATCTTCCGGCAGATCCTGGATGAGCTCGGTCTTGTATTTCTGGTCTTTGAAGAGTTCCAGAGCTTCTTCACGGGAGATCTCCTTGCGCGTCCAGGCCTCGCGGCGCTTCAGGATCTCACGCATCTTGTCCTCGATGGATTTGAAATCATCAGCGCTGAGGGTACGCGGCAGCATGAAGTCATAGTAAAAACCGTCAGCGATCTGAGGACCGATGGCATATTGTACATTGTCTTTGCCAAAGATCTCGATGATGGATTTGGCCAGGATATGCGCCAGCGAATGGCGGTATACCTGCAGATACTGTTCTTTGTCCATAGTAATGATCCTTTCTTTTAGCAGTAACATAAGGAAAGCCCCTTACATTACCTTGAATAATGTAAGGGGCGCTGTATGCGTGGTTCCACCCTTATTGCCCGCCGAAGCGGACCGCTTGATTTGTGATGGTAACGGAATCACCGGACCGGATTAGGGTCTCTTGGAGGTGGTCTTCGGCCAACGGGAACCGGGACTGTTGCAGCTGATCGAGCCCCTCTCTGGAGATTCCTTATGTTGACGTACTCGTCTCTTCATCGAATTAACGATATTATACGCGAGGGGTCTTCAGTTGTCAATAGAAAAAAGTACTGGGAAACCAGGACCTGATATGCTATAATTCCGTTATATTCATGCAACAGGAGGAAAGTATGGCACTGTACGCGCTGGGAGATCTGCATCTATCGTTCCAGGCCGATAAATCCATGGAAGCGTTCGGCGATCTATGGCATCATTATGTACAAAAGATCGACAAGTACTGCGGACGGCTGACCGCGGACGATACGCTTGTCCTGACCGGCGACCATTCCTGGGGCAAGAACCTGGCACAATGCGCCACGGATCTCAAATTCATCGAATCCTTTCCAGGCCGCAAGATCCTGCTGCGTGGGAATCATGATATGTTCTGGGATGCCAAAAAGACGCAGCAGCTGAACGACTTGTTCAAAGACCGTCTGTATTTCCTTCAGAACAATTTTTTCAGTTATGGTCCGTATGCCCTGGTGGGTACCAAAGGATACTGTTATGAAGGTCTGGATACCTTTGAGCATTTTGAGAAGATCAGAGATCGGGAAGTCCAGCGGCTCCAGGTCTCGTTCGATGCCGCTGTGGCAGCAGGATATGATCGGTTCATCATGTTCCTGCATTATCCGCCTACCTCGATCGGAGAGTTCAGCTCGCCTTTTACTGAGATGGCGGAATCTTATGGTGTGGAGCACGTGGTATACTCCCATTGTCATGGAAGGGAACGTTTTGGGGACAGCTATATCGGAGAAGTGAACGGGATCGAATACCATCTGGTATCTGGGGATTACCTGGGTTTCTAGCCAGAAAGAATATTGAAGTGAGAAGGTCATGTGTGGAAGATATTATGTAGATGATGAGACGGAGCGCGATATCGAGCGGCTGATGAAACTCATGGATGCCGGACAGATCCTGGAGCGGTATGGGGACATCTATCCCGGACAGAAGGCTTCTGTGATCACACATGAAGGTGTGATGAAGATGTCCTGGGGCTTTCATGTGCGGGACCGTCTGCTGATCAATGCGCGCTGTGAAACTGTATTGGAGCGGCCGACGTTCAGTAATCATGTACGGACGAACAGATGTCTGCTGCCTGCCGCCGGTTTCTACGAATGGGATCCGGCGAAAGAAAAAGTCACGTGCACTGCACAAAATGGCGGGACGATCCTGCTGGCCGGTTTTTATCGAATGGAAGAGGACGGAAACCATTTCATCATTTTAACGACGCAGGCGAACGAGTCGATGGCAAGGATCCATCCACGGATGCCATTGATCTTATCCAAAGAAGAAGGATCCGCCTGGCTTATGCAGGATGGACCATTTGCAGCCTAGCTGAGTATCACACCACCTATGGTCTCTACGTATCGAGCATATGAACAGCAAAGTCTGTTATAAAAAAAGCTCCCCCTGGATCGGGGGAGTTTTCTGTTTTTGAAAGTATTTTACAGTTCGATCACGACCGGCGGAGCAGTGAAACTGCTGATGGTCGCGGTGGCGTTGCGGAAATAATAGACGGCAGTATTTCCATCACCGACCTTATACATGCTGCCAAGGCTCGGATAATCCTCCAGCATGCTGGTCTGGGCGGCGATACGTTCTTCTTCAGTATCGTCCTCGACCAATTCACCTGCGATGCGGATCCATTCGCCTTTATACATGGCGCAGATCTCAGCCTTGGGGTTGGCCTTAAGCTGCTTTGCCACATTTTTGACGTTGCCCGTCTGGATGTAC
>JAFVHC010000129.1 GCA_017474705.1 Bacillota bacterium | reverse complement strand
GCTCCATCACATACTGCACAAAGGCTTCCAGCGTTTCCTGATCTCCCACGTCGCCGACGAACCAATCCCCCGCGTTTTTGTCGATCACGTAGACGGTGACACCGATCTTACGGAACTCCTGTGTAACACACAATCCAATGCCATGGCCGCCGCCGGTGACGACCGCCACCTTATGTTTTACAGCTGTAGGATCCATTGCGCTCCCTCCTGCTTGAAGCCCATCTTTTTCAAGTACGGTTCATGCCCTTCTGACACGGCACCGGCAAAACGCAGTGTATGGATGCCTTGTAACGGCAGCTGCCCGTACAGATATCTGCCGACGGAACAGTCACGGTACATCGGCGTAGAATAGTCGATGAGGACGTCAACCGCATCGCCCTGCTGCTCGCCCAGCAGGATTCCGACCGGAGCCGCGTCCTTGGTCACGATATACGAGGTGCAAGCGCCGCAGCGTTCCGGATCGAGCTCCGGAAAATACTTCAGGATATCCTCTTTGTAATGATCCAGGAAGTGTTTCAGCATCCCGTCATTCCCCTCGACTTTGACAAGATCGAAGACCTCCTGCTGCTTCTTTGACAGCTTCCATAAGTTGATCAGGTTGATCGTGATCAGGCAGGCATTCATCAGCGCCAGCGGTAGCGCGCCGCACAGCACGGCGTACACCCCGGAGATGATGCTGCCGACCGTATTGATCACGCGCAGTTTGACGATCGAAGACATGAGCATGGAGATGACGACCAGCGCCGATCCGATGTATCCGACGATTTCCAATACCATCGTTGTATCCTCCTTGACGACTTATGAAAACAGTGATCCCAGGATCAGAAAACCGACCGCGGTCCAGGCCATGCGGTTGGGATAGGTGGCCCCCCAGCGCGTCTCGCTGATATCCAGCCCTGTCTTTGGATTGATGATCATAGGATATCCATCTTTGACCAGTGCCCGCAGATACCTGAGGGCGATCTCTTTGGCCAGTGCTTCCTTGCCGGACGCGCGCAGTCCCAGACAGACCAGCAACTGAGCCGGTCCCAGGATCGACCCGGCAGACCAGCACCCGCCATCATGATAATGACTGCTGTCCATGCGCTCACCGGCCAGGCCATAGGGGCTCAGCCACTTGCCCTCTTCCGCCAGCGCCTCCGCCATCGTATCGATGACTTCCTGCGGCAGTCGATGCCCCAGGATGAGCGGTACGAAAGCGATCAAGGTGCCGGCTTCCACCGGTGTACCATCTGCCAGACGGGATACGAACTGCTTCCCGTTCCAGAATTCTTTGACCACGATCTCCATCATCGCAGCCGCCCGGCGCTTCCATTCGCGCTCTTCATAGTATTTCCCCAGTCGGGATGCGATCTTCGCCAGATGCTCCATGGCCAGGACCAGATAGGCGGCCAGATCCGGTGACGAAGCGGGCACGCCGTCCTTGAAGAAGGAACAGTCGTCCCAGCCGGATTCATCCGCCGAATCGTAGGAGACGATGCCGTCCTGATCGGTGTCGCGATAGGTCAGCCATCAGTACACGTACTCGGAAAGTCCGATGTACAGGCGCAGCAGTTCCTTGCGCGGCACGAAGGAGAAGTCTGTGAATTCCTGCAGGAACTCCATGGCCACACCGTAGAACGGCGGTTTGACACCATTGAAGTTCTGCGCCGCATCCGTCAGGATCTCTGGCAGCATGCCATACTCATCCTGATACTGGAAAATGCCCAGCATCAGTTTCCATGCATAGCGCGGGTCACGGTATTGACCCATGGCATGGTAGCACTGCTGCCAGCTGGAGGTACAACGGTGCACGCCCTTGTTCATGTAAATGATGTCGATATCATCGATCACCATGATGTGCGACCATACGATGTACGCATTGATGATGCGCGGGATGCGGAATTCCTCCGACATCTGCGGCGCGGTCTCCAGGTAGGTACTGAATTCTTCCTCGATGGAGCGTATGCAGTCGGCAAAAGATGGATACTGTTTCAGGCGCCAGGCATTGGAACGATACATGTGCATCGCCAGATCCACATGACCGGTTGCGTCCGGCAGGAACCTAAGCTCGGTATCTTCCGGCAGACTTGTGATGACGTCGAAGCCGGTCTGTACTTCCATTGAACCGATGACCGGGCAGAACAAAAGCTTGGGTAAAGGTGCCATGGCCACTTCCCAGCTGCCGTCGCCGCGGGACTTGGCGATCTCATGCTGACGGTGCACCGGACGGAAGACGACCTCCACATGGTCCGCTTCCATTCGCAGGATGCTGCCCTCCTGCAGGCACAGGCGGGCAGTGCCGCCTTCGTAGGTCAAGGTCACGCAGGTCGGCGTTCCTGTTGCCTTGTAGGGGACCGTTTTGCCATCTCGTTCCAGTTCCACCGGGAAAAGGCGGCCTCTGCGCGGATGCTGGCCGTTATCGGTCGCGGCATACAGCGTGCATACATACAGCCTGGTCACATCGTTTTCTTCCCATGCCGCCAGATAACAGAACGTACCGCATCGTCCATAACCAAGTCTTGTCAGGTCATATACAGCTTCTTCAAACAAGGCTGTGCCTCCCTTTTTGTACTTCTTTGCTATTCTTTGATTATAGTAAACACTTTATATAAAATCAATGGAAAATCCTTTTGCTTTTGTGCATATCGTGGTAAAATGCAGATAACTTTACAAGAAAGGATGATCCAACGATGAAGCAAGCAAAGATCACCATCCATCCGGATTTTACCATCGGCGAGATCTCTCCGCGGCTGTTCGGAGCGTTCCTGGAACCCATCGGTTCCATGGTCAACGGCAGCATGTTCAACCCCAAACATCCGTCCGCCGACGAACAGGGCCTGCGCAGTGATTTCTACAACGCGCTGCATGAGGCAGGTGTCCCCTGCGTACGATTGCCCGGCGGCAACTTCGTCTCCGGCTGGCAGTGGAAGGATTCCATCGGCCCGATGCAGGACCGCAAGGCCCATCTGGATCAGGCCTGGCGCCAATATATCCCCAACGATGTCGGCCATGATGAATATCTGCAGTGGGCGGAAAAAGCCGGCACCCAGACCATCTATACCGTGAACCTCGGTACCGGCACATTGCAGGACGCGGCCGACTGCGTCGAATACACCAACCACGCGGGCGGGACCTACTGGTCCGATCTGCGCCGCAAGAACGGGCACGAGAAGCCCTACGGCGTCAAGACCTGGTGCCTGGGCAACGAGATGGACGGTCCTTGGCAGATCGCTTCCTGGGAGCGCGATCCGCGCGGCTACGGCATCCTGGCGCACGAGACCTCCAAGGCCATGAAATGGGTCGATCCCAGCATCGAGACCATCGCCTGTGTCTCCTCCTCTCCGTTCCTGAGCCACTACCCCGAATGGGATCGGAAGGTGCTGGAGCAGTGCTACGAAACAGTAGACCTCATCTCCCTGCACCATTATCATTCCGCCCCGCCGGACCGTCCGGAAGCACTGCTGGCCGGCTATCAGGCTTTCGAGAACTATATCAACACCGAGATCGCACTGTGCGATTATATGAAGACCCACCTGCGCGTCCATAAGACCATGATGCTGTCCTTCGATGAATACGGCGCCATGATCCGTCCGCGCGGTACTTCACATCTGGGTCTGAACGGCCGTCAACGGGCTTTGTCCTTCTACCAGTTCGATCCGTCCAAACCGTACGTCCGTCATGATCCGGATGATTGGTCCACCCGCCGCATGCCGCCGTCTTCCGGTGAGATGCTGCGCACCCTCGGTACGATCAGCACGATGCTGGTCCTGCTGCACCACGCCGACCGCGTGAAGATCGGCTGCGCCACCGGCGGCCTGGGCGACCTGGCCCGCACCGACCGAGAGCACGTATGGAAAGGCGCCTCCTAGTATCCCTTCCACTGGATGATCCAGAACGCCAAGGGCAAGTCTCTGCAGTGCCTCGTTTCCTGCGACACGTACGATGTGGACGGCTATGCGATCGATGATATGAACCAGTACGAAGGTTTCGAAGGCGTCGAGACCATCCAGGCAGCGGCCGTCTACAATGAAGACGCCGGCGAGATGAACGTGATCGTCATCAACGCTGATCTCAACGAACCGCAGCTTCTGACCCTGGATGCCCACAGCTTCGAGGGTTATACCTTCGCTGGCCATACCGAGATGTTCGCCAACGATCCGGAAGATGCCAACACCTTCGAGCATCCGGATACCATTCTGCCGCGTGCCAACGCGGAGACCTCCTGCGACGGCGGCATCGTGACCGCACGTTTGGAAAAAGCTTCCTGGAACGTACTGCGGTTCGTAAAGAACGCCTGACCCGGGGATCACGGCTATGACAGATCGTAAAAACTGGCCTCTGGCCTTGTCCGTCGGCCCGACGGCCATGAACGCCGCATCGTTGGACGCCCTGGCCGCCGCCGGCATCCATCAGGTGGAGCTTTCTTCCGGACAGATCCTGCCCTTCTATGAACTGCTCGACTTCCCCCGCAGATCCCGGGAGATCACGGATCTCGCCGAGGCGCATGGTGTGCGGATCACTTCCATCCACCTGCCGTTCGCGCCTTTCTCCGAGATCGACCCTGCGTCAGCGGATCCTGCGGTGCGTGAGAAATTCCTGACCATCCAGACCGAGCTGCTGGAGGCTGCCGCGGCGGCGGGCATTCCGTTGGCCATCGTGCACCCTTCCGGCGAACCATACAAAGAAGAAGAGCGTCCCGCAAGGCTGGCCTGGGCCATCGAGACCATCGATGCGCTCTGCAAACGGGCCACCGCCCTGGGTATCACCCTCTGCCTGGAGAACCTGCCCCGCACCTGCCTGTGCCGCACTTCTGACGAAATGCTTCAGTTCCTCGACGCGATCCCTGACTTGAAGGTCGTCTTCGACACGAACCATAGTCTGACGGAGGACAACGTGCATTATATCCGGGCCGTGGGTCCGCGCATCGTGACCCTCCACGTGTCCGATTATGATTTCATCGACGAAAAGCACTGGCTGCCGGGTGAAGGTCTGAACCCGTGGCCGAAGATCCTGGCCGCTTTGGAGGAGATCAGCTACCAAGGCCGCTTCCTCTATGAACTGCACGAAGGCCCTACGTACGCCGACGTTGCAGAAAACTATCAAAATCTGATGTCATGATACAAGAAGAGCCCCGGAAAGCGATAGC
>JAFVHC010000128.1 GCA_017474705.1 Bacillota bacterium | reverse complement strand
CCCTGCTGCTGATACAGCTTGGTCGCCATCTCATTGAGGGCTTTCATCAGACGATCGGTCGTATCCTTCATACGCTGGATATCGCTGTCGCTCGGCGTCTCTTTCTTGGCCTGCTCCACCTGCTCCTTCAGCGCGTTCATCTCGGTCTCGATGCTGCTCTTGTCAGCTGCGTCGATCTTGTCGCCTACTTCTTCCAGTGTCTTTTCGGTCTGGAAGACCATGGCGTCGGCATTGTTGACGGCTCTACCGCTTCTTTGCGCTTCTTATCTTCCTCAGCGAACTGCTCGGCTTCCTTGACTGCATGCTCGACTTCGGCGTCAGACAGGTTGGTGGAAGCAGTGATGGTGATATTCTGCTCTTTACCGGTACCCAGATCCTTCGCGGTGACCTTTACGATACCATTGGCATCGATATCGAAGGAAACCTCGATCTGCGGGATCCCACGCGGAGCCGGAGCGATACCATCCAGACGGAAGCGGCCCAGGGTCTTGTTATCACGGACCATCGGACGCTCGCCCTGTACGACGTGGATGTCGACGGCGGTCTGGTTGTTCTCCGCGGTGGAGAAGATCTGGCTCTTACGGGTCGGGATGGTGGTGTTACGCTCGATCAACGGAGTGGCAACGCCGCCCATGGTCTCGATACCCAGCGTCAGCGGGGTGACATCCAGCAGCAGGATATCGCCGGAACCGGCTTCACCGGACAGCTTGCCGCCCTGGATCGCAGCGCCGATCGCGACGCATTCATCCGGGTTCAGGGTCTTGGAAGCATCCTTGCCAGTGATCTTCTTGACGGCTTCCTGAACGGCCGGAATACGGGTGGAGCCGCCGACCAGCAGGACCTTGTTCAGATCGGAAGGAGACTTGCCGGCATCAGACAGCGCGTTGCGGACCGGACCCAGCGTACGCTCGACCAGGTCAGAAGTCAGACGGTCGAACTCGGCACGGCTCAGGGTCATCTGCAGATGCTTCGGCTCGGAATTAGCGGTAACCGTGATGAACGGCAGGTTGATCTCTGTGGTGGTCATCTGAGACAGCTCTTTCTTCGCCTTCTCGGCAGCTTCCTTCAGACGCTGCATGGCCATCTTGTCACCGGACAGATCGATGCCCTCGTTTTTCTTGAACTCGCTGACCATATGGTCGATCACACGCTGATCGAAATCATCGCCGCCCAGATGGTTGTCACCAGAGGTCGCAAGAACTTCGATAACGCCATCGCCGATCTCGATCAGAGATACATCGAAGGTACCGCCGCCCAGGTCATAGACCATGATGGTCTGCTCTTCTTCGTTATCCAGGCCGTAAGCCAGCGCAGCGGCTGTCGGCTCGTTGATGATACGTTTGACATCCAGGCCCGCGATCTTACCGGCATCCTTGGTCGCCTGACGCTGTGCGTCGGTGAAATATGCAGGAACCGTGATAACGGCTTCGGTAACGGTCTCGCCCAGATAGCTCTCGGCGTCGGCCTTCATCTTCTGCAGGATCATCGCGCTGATCTCCTGCGGGCTGTAGCTCTTGCCATCGATCTCGGTACGATGGTTGGTACCCATCTTACGCTTGATGGAACTGATGGTCTTGTCCGGATTCATGATCGCCTGATGCTTGGCGGTGTCGCCTACCAGACGCTCTCCATTTTTAGTGAATGCTACGACGGAAGGTGTGGTTCTCGAACCTTCCGGATTGGTGATAACAACAGGCTTGCCGCCTTCCATAACGGCTACGCAGCTGTTGGTCGTTCCTAAATCGATACCTATGATCTTTCCCATGACTATATCTCCTTTTTCATTATTTACTTAGATGTTTATGCATGAACGCCACTAATTGGCGACTTGCACCATACTGCACCGTACGACTGTATCCTTGTACTTGTATCCCTTCTGGAACACGGCAGCGACCGTACTTTCGCCCAGCTCCTCGTTTTCCACGTGGGAGACCGCGTAATGCAGGTTCGGATCGAACGTCTGGCCCAGCGCTTCGATCTCGGTGACCCCGAGGTCCTCCAAGGCGCTTTTGAACTGCTTGTAGATCATCTGGATGCCTTGTGCGAAAGCATCTTCTGGATCTGCACCAGCTACAGCCCGTTCGAAATTGTCCAGGATCGGCAGCATCTTCTCTACGACGTCTTTCGCGCCGCGGTCGAAGGACTGCTCTTTTTCCTTAGTGGTACGCTTACGGAAATTATCGAATTCCGCCATACTGCGCTTCCACTTATCTTCAAAATCTGATGCTTTCTGCTCCGCCGCCTGGATCAATTCTTCCGGCGTCGGCTCTTTGGTTTCTGTTTCTTCTGTCTGTGCAGATTCGACCACTTCCTCAGGTACCGGCTCTTCCACTGGTTCCTGCGTCTTGATCTCTTCTTCGTTCATCGATCGGAAACCGCCTTTCTGTTTATTCTGTTGGTTTCTTTTGTTCTTTCTCTTCATTGTCCGCGAACATGTTCTGGAAATCCTTTACCAGATAGTCCAACGTGCCGATGACCCTGTCATAATCCATACGCATGGGTCCTACGACACTGATGGATCCAATGTTCTGCCCCCCATACTTATATGTAGCTGTTACAACGGAGCAATCCTTCAACTGCTCGATGGTATTTTCAGAGCCGATCGTGATCTTCATGGATTCGTCCTCCTTAAGATCATAATCGACCAGAGAAAGCATTTTGTCCTTTTCGTGGAACACTTCCATCAGCGCCCTTGCACGAGCGATGTCGGAGAATTCCGGGAAATTCAGGATGTTCGTCGCACCGGATGTGAAAACATCGATGTTGTCCGCGTACCGAAGCATATTGCTGATGGCGTCCCAAACACCTTCCATCATTGTGGAATCCGCCTGCATTTCCCGCTTCATCGCCGCGGCCTCTTCCGGCGTGATCGCATCGAATGTACGGCCGGCCAGATGCTCGTTGAGGATATCCGTCATGCGGTATGTATCCTCGACCTGCAGCGGATGTCTGGTACGGATGACATTGTTGCGCACGATGTTGCCATCCGTGACGACCACCAGGATCATAGAATACTGATCCAGCGGGACGAGCTGCAAACGCTTGATGCGCGTCTTGCGGAATTGCGGCATGTCCACGATGGCGGTATATTTCGTAAGCTCTGCCAGGATGTCACCCATTTCTTTCATGAGGGAATCCAACTGCACATATTTGTTCTGCAGAAGCCCTCTCAACTGATCGAAGCGCTCCATCGGCTTGCCTGACAAGCCCATCAGATGGTCTACGTACAAACGATACCCTTTTGTGGAAGGGATACGTCCTGCCGACGTATGCGGCTGAACGATGAGTCCCATCTCCTCCAGATCGGACATCTCGTTGCGGATGGTAGCTGAGGAAAGCCCCAGCGGCAGCCTTCGTGATATCGTACGGGATCCGACAGGCTCAGCAGTTTCCAGATAATTCATGATGATCGCCTGCAAGATCTGGATCTTGCGATCATTGAGTTCCATACAATCACCTGCCTTTGCTGTTGTTAGCACTCTATCGCATCGAGTGCTAACATCTGATAATAAGATAGCACTTGACCGGTTATATGTCAAGTGCTAAATGAAAATAATTGCGAAATTTACAAAGTGTTCATGATTGGATAGTTCATTCATGCTTACTCTAAACTTGCTATTACGATCAACCGATGTGTATTTACTCCATAAGGAACAGGCGTGATGAGTGTAAGCATATTTTCGGTGTTTTTTACATCCGCTGAATACTCTTCCGGCATGATAGTCTTAATGTCTGTAACTCTATAAACCCAGGACTTTCCATAAGTACTGATCACTATTGGTGCTCCAGTTTCAACTGTATGAAGTTCAGTAAACATCGTTTTGTCAACCAGTCCATTATGTCCCGCTATGATTATGTTTGTTCCACGGTTTTCCGCACTATCACCTGGAAGAAAGGATCCTGAGACATGCATCACACCATTTAGCATATTGGTCTGATCTGTACCTAGGTAGATACCCTCTTCCAAGCCGATCGATGGTATTGTGATCGTACCCATGATCCCATCTTTGTTATGGCTCAATTCCTCATATTCTCTATCTTCAGCATATGTAAAATCATTCCAAGGGTCATGATATGATATTTCCTGGATCCGTTCGTTGTATTTCTGAACATTCCGCAGCATCCTTTGATTCCGACTGTCGCCTTTCAAGAAAAATGGCAGTAAAAGGGCGATTAAAAACAATGTTCCAATCGCAAATGTGACCTTCTTCTTTTTCCTAAAACTGAAGATCACTCGCACCCTTTCCAGTACTGCATTTTCTCCGAAACCCTGTCCCCAGATCAGACTTCTTTGCTGCTTATCAGCAAACATCGCCAATGTCTTGGCATACTTCCATCGATCTTCTTCTGCCAGATCTTGGATCACTTTTTCATCCGTATAGAGTTCGATATCTTTATTGAAGTAATAGACCATGATCCAAACAAAAGGATCGAACCAATACAGACTTGCCGCAACTAACAGCAGGATTTTAGCCAATGTATCAAAATGCTTTATATGTTCAAATTCATGTTTGAGCACTTGATCGAAATTCATGTCCGCTTGTGGCATTCCCGAGGGCAAAAGGATGACAGGCCGCAATACACCATATGTCAACGGTGACGAAATCCGGTCGAATGATTTGATGCGCACGTGGCGATGTAAGGAATACTTGTCTATCCACTTCTTCTCCCAGTCCATATCTGTCGGGAGTGCTTTACCAAATTTCCGTATATTTCTAATATATTGAAAGACGATGCAGCTAGCTGTTGTACAGGAACCAACGATCCAAAAAAGAACCCACCATCTTTTGGAGGAAGTATCTTTTTGT
>JAFVHC010000127.1 GCA_017474705.1 Bacillota bacterium | reverse complement strand
GGCCAGGGTCCAAATGGATGAGCTGCCTTATGTGGGTATGTTGATGGAGCTTCTTGGGAGTCTGGATACGACGAAGCACACCTACGCGCGGCTGACACATGAGATCGATAAGAACACAGGCGGCATCTGGATGTCGCCCGGCATCTACAACAGTACCGAAGAAGGGTGCGATCCTTATTACATGATCTCGCTCAAATGCCTGTATTCCAAACTAGATATAACGTTGGATCTGGCGCTGGAGCAGATCCTGGATACTGTGTTCGAGGATCAAGAGCACATCCAGGACGTACTCAAAGAGATGCTTGCCAGCCGCGAATCCCGGTTGAATGGTGATGGAGATGAACTGGCGTCTTCTCTGGCGCTTGGCCATTTCGATCACGGTCAGGTCCTGCAGAGCCGTATCACCGGCTTCAGTTTTACCGATCGGCTGCGGGAGCTCCTGAAAGATTTCGACGGGCAGATCGCCGGCATGATCGCGATCTGGAAGCAGCTGATCCGGGTCATCTTCGTGCGCGACAGGATGCTCATCCATTACACGGCGGAAGAGAAGGAAGATGCAGCCATTCAGAAAGCGTTATCCGGCTGCCTGGCCCGACTGCCGGAAAAAAGTACGCGTACTGATAAGGCCGTACAACCTCCGCTGGAGTCCGAGACCCTGGGCATCATGACGCCCTCAATGGTCCAGTATGTATCCATGGCGGTCCGCTTCCCGCAGGTCTATACAGGAAAGATGCAGGTGCTGCGCAGTATCCTTTCAGGTGAATACCTGTGGCATCAGATCCGTGAACTCGGCGGAGCTTATGGCTGCAGGATCATGCTGACCCGCAGACGTCTGCTTTGGATCACTTCATTCCGGGATCCCCATCTGATGCGGTCGCGCGATATCTATCTGCAGGCGGAGGACTATGTGCGCGGATTCGATATCGATGAACGAGAATTCAATAAATATATCATAGGCACGATCAGCCGGCTGTCACAGCCCATGTCGGTATCGGCAAAGAGTTCGGCCGTGGTCCGTTTCTGGCTGGAGGCGGTCTCTGATGAGGATCGCCAGCGCACGCGTACAGAGATCCTGGAGACCACACAGGAGGATATCCGCAGCCTGGCAGACGTTCTGCATGTATTGTCGGAGCAGGGGTCCTTCTGCGTCGTCGGCAATGGCGCCAAAATACGTGAAAACAAGGCAGCGTTCGACAAGATCCGACCTGCCATAGCAGGAGACATATGAAATCAGGATTCATTTCCATCATTGGAAAACCAAACGTTGGCAAGTCCACCTTGCTCAATCAGATCATGGGCGAGAAATTCGCGATCACGTCCAAGAAACCACAGACCACGCGCAATCGGATCCAGTGCGTGTACAACTATGATGACGGTCAGATGATCTTCATCGACACGCCGGGCATCCATAAACCGAAGCATAAACTGGATGAATATATGATGAAAGCCGCCTACAGCACGGTGGGAGACGTGGATATCATCCTGCTTTTAGTGGAGCCCGGAAAGCCTGCGGAAGCGGACCTGAACATCCTCAGGACTCTGGATCCGCACGGCAATATCTTCCTCGTGGTCAATAAGATCGATTCAGTGAAAGATGACACGCTGTTGAAAACGGTCCCTGCCTATGCGGAAGCATTCGACTTCAAGGAGATCGTACCGATCTCTGCATATGAAGGCACGAACGTCGATACGCTGCTGGAGCTGATCGACCGGTATCTGCCGGAAGGCGAGCAGTTGTTCCCGGAGGATATGATCACAGATCAGCCAGAGCGGCAGCTGGCAGCGGAATTCATCCGTGAAAAAGCCCTATACGTGCTCGATCAGGAGATCCCGCATGGGATCGCGGTGGTGATCGAACAGTTCGAAGAACGTACGAACCGTGCCGGGGAGGATATCCTCGATATCAGTGCAGC
>JAFVHC010000126.1 GCA_017474705.1 Bacillota bacterium | reverse complement strand
TGGAAACAAAAGTCTCTTCACGGGAACAGTCGATGCGGACCGGAAAGACGGGAGGATCGCCGCGAGGAAAGTGGACCTCTATTCGAATCAGGGCGCTTATGCCTCCCACGGGCATTCGATCGCAGCCAAAGGATTGAACGCGATCCCGCAGAAATATCCCTGTCCGGTTTATGAAGGCAATGCCTGGACCATTTACACCAACCGCCCGGCTGCCGGCGCCATGCGGGGTTACGGGATGCCCCAGGCAAATTATGCCGATGAAGCCAATATTGACGACTGCGCCAAAGCGGTCAGCATGGATCCATGGGAATTCCGCAAGCTGAATATCATGCCGAAAGGCTTCCATGATAATTTCTCCGGCAATACAAACTATTACGATACCTACCGCGAATGTATGGCCAAAGGCGCCGAACTCATTGACTACGAACGCAAGCGCAAAGAATACGGCCATGACACCGGCAACATCCGCCGTGGGATCGGCCTTGCGACCTTCTGGTACAACACCGCGGTCTATCCGATTTCCCTGGAAACTTCCTCCAACCGCATGCAACTGAACCTGGACGGGACCGTCACCATGCAATGCGGCGAGACCGAGATCGGCCAGGGCGCGGACACCGCCTATGCACAGATGACCGCGGAAGCCATCGGGCTGAAGTCCTACCGGGACGTCCATGTGATCTCCTGCCAGGATACGGACATCACCCCGACCGGCACCGGCGCTTACGCTTCACGTCAAACCTATGTCGCGGGGTTCTCCATCCGCCAGACCGCTGACCTGCTGCGCGAAAAGATCCTGAAATATGCCTGCGAAGTCACCCGTCAGTCAGCAGCCTGCATGGATATCGTTGACGGCAATATCATCCGCAAAGAAGACGGGATCGTGCTGATGAGCCTGCAGGAACTGGCAATGACCGCCCAGTACAATCCGGTCCACAGCGAACACCTCACCGCCGAATCCACTTATACCATCCGCAACAATGCCTACTCCTTCGGATGCACCTTCGCGGAAGTGGAAGTGGATATGGCCATGTGCAAAGCCCAGGTCACCCGCATCATCAATGTCCATGACTGCGGAAAGGTCATCAACCCGGCACTGGCGGAAGCCCAGGTACACGGCGGTATGTCCATGGCCATCGGCTTCGGCCTCACCGAACAGCTCATCTTCGATGAAAAGACCGGCAAGCCGCTGAATAACAACCTGCTGGACTACAAGCTCTCCACCTTCATGGACCATCCGCGGCTGGAAGCAGCGTTCATCGAAAACCCGGAACCGACCTCTCCCTTCGGAACCAAATCTCTGGGAGAACCGCCGGCCTGTTCCCCTGCCGCTGCGATCCGCAATGCGGTCATGCACGCGACCGGACTGGCGATCAACCAAATCCCGATCAATCCGCATGTGCTTTATGCCGAATTCAGCAAAGCCGGACTGATCCACGATGTATGGCGAGACGAGGAGGGAAAATAACATGTACGATATGAAAGCATTATACGAAGCCGAGAGCGTGGAACATGCCATTCAGCTGCGCCTGGAGCATCCCGAAGCCCAGATCATAGCCGGCGGTTCGGATGTCCTTGTTCAGATGCGTGAGGGCAAGCGTGCAGGCAAGGAATTGATCTCCATCTACATGATCGATGCCATGCGCGGCGTTTCCATCGATGAGGAGGAAAACATCCGCATCGGTTCGCTGACCAACTTCTCCCACATCACGAAGGATCCGATCATTCAAAAATATATCAACGTCCTCGGAGAAGCGGTTGACCAGGTCGGTTCGCCGCAGATCCGCAACATCGGCACCATCGGCGGCAATACCTGCAACGGGGTCACCTCAGCCGACTCCGCCTCGACCCTCCATGCCTGGGAAGCGATCGTCGAGCTGACCGGGAAAAACGGTGTGCGCCGGCTGCCGATCAAAGATTTTTACATCAAAGCCGGTGTCGTGGACATCCGTGCCGATGAGGGTGAGATCCAGACCGCGATCCTGATCCCGAAGGCCAGCTACGAAAACACCTTCGGCCATTACATCAAATACGGCATGCGCAACGCCATGGAGATCGCCACCCTCGGCTGCAGCGTGAACGTCCGCATGAGCGAAGATAAAAAGACC
>JAFVHC010000125.1 GCA_017474705.1 Bacillota bacterium | reverse complement strand
TTATCTTTTGCAGGAAACCATACAGCCCTGCTCTCCTGAGGATCTGCTCGATCGGGCAGGCCGTCAGTATGTGGCCGTGCTCACGAGCACGGAATGGGCACAGGAGCGGGAACGTTTCGACATGGGCATCGAGCTGGAACCAAACGCAGGCGATATCCACAACACCAAGGCAGAAGTCAATTTTGATTCTCTGACCGGGACGTTCCAACTGCCCGATCGTGACGACATCACCGGCCATGATTACCGCTTCGCCTTCGCCCTGGATGAAAAAGGCATCGTATTCATCGATGACACCGGCAAGGTGGAAGAAATGATCGGCATCATCCGCCGCACAAAGCGTTGGCGGGAGCCGAGCCTGGAACGTTTCCTCTATGATTTTCTGGAGCAGATCGTGGACCGCGATCTGTCCATCATGGAGCGTTATGAATCCGAACTGGACCGGATCGAGGATACCATCCTTGAGACCGAAGGCCAGGGCGATCTGATGCGTGTCAATGAGATCCGCAGCGATATCCGGGAACTCCTCGTCCATTATGAGCAGATCATCGATATGACGCAGGAGCTGGAGGAAAACGAAAACGGGTTTTTCAAAGAAGAGAACCTGCGCTACATCCACCTGTTCATGAATCTCATGGCCCGGCGGCATGACTCCGCCGTCGCACTGCGGGATCATACCATTCAGGTGCGCGATCTGTACAACGCACAGCTGGAGGTCCGTCAGAACCGGATCATGACACTGCTGACCGTCGTTACGACGATCTTCATGCCGCTGACGCTCATCGCGGGCTGGTACGGCATGAACTTCCGCTATATGCCGGAACTGGAATGGCGCGCCGGCTACCCCATCGTGATCGTTCTGAGCATCGTCATCGTCGTATTCTGTCTCATTCTCTTCAAAAAGAAAAAATGGATGTAAGATGTAAGAAAGGAGACCGATCTATGAGCCGCATAGAAGAACTCCTGGATGCCCCATACTGGGTCATCGATATCCTGCCTGAACAGGTCCCCGCAGGGGCGCCCGGCCAGTATTTCACCATCGAGGATCATCTGCTGAAACATCGGATCCTTAAGATCAAGCAGAAGCATATCGACGTGATATTGAAACTGAACTGCTACCACGCCATCGAGATGGAAGACGTAAAAAACCCCGCACCGGAGCAGATTGAGGCCGTGATGAAGGACCGCTACGTCTATATCATGGTCGGAGACGCCATGATCCTTTCCGAACCCGACGATACGTGCTTGACCATATTCAATCCCGACGGGCCATTGCTGGACCTGCTTAAGGTACTTGCCGCCAGTGAAGGGCTTTTTCTCTGGCAGCCTCCCCAAAGCCCTGCTTGTGGTTCATGATTCCAGGTGCCACTATGAAATATATACTTCAGATCTTTACCGGTCCCTGGCGTGGAGCGCACTCTGCCGCAGAAGAGATCATCCGGAAGATCGAATCCGTATCCGCCAGGATCCCGGTAGGATCCGTCATCATCGGATGGAACACAGACGCCTCTCTCTATCAGGAAGTCGGCGCCTTTTTACATAGCGCCGGTATCCGCATCCTGCTTTGGCTGCCGGTCTTTGCCGAGATCAGCGGCATTACGGAACCGGAAACCGCGGTGGATCTTTTCGGGGATCCGATCGTCGCTCCGATCCATCAGGAAGGAGAAGATTTCCTCTTCTGCTGTCCCTCTTCTCCGCGTAATCTGCAGGCCGTCAAAACCATCTACGAAACATATTTCGGCGGTTGCTCTTTTGATGGGGTGTTCCTGGACAAGATACGCAGCCAGTCTTTTGTTGCCGGCGTATCCGGTGTATTGAGCTGCGGATGTCCCGCTGCAGAAGGATCTACCAACAGAAGGGACTGGATCCGGATCTCATCACAGAACGGTATCAGATGCAAAAAGATGCTTTCTTCGATATGGCCAGGTATCCTATGGATGGAGCGTTTCAGCTGAAGGATCCTCTGGCACAGCAGTTTTTTACAGCCAAGGAAGAGATCATCACCGATGCCGTCGCTGATCTCAGCCGATATTTCAAAAGCAAGGACATGATCGTCGGTCTCGATCTGTTCGCACCCGTCATGAGCCGGTTCGTCGGTCAGAATTATACTAAGCTCGCGCAGTATGCAGACTTCATCAAACCTATGTTATATCGAAAAACGACTGCGCCTGCGGGTATCGGATATGAATACGCGCTGTTCGAGTCATCCGCCCCTGCAGCGCAAGGCCGCGTGGAATTCTCCATGGATGAAACGTTTCTGAGCACTCAATTAGAGGCGATCCAAAGGGTCCCCTGCGCAAAATACCCAGGGATCGAGATCAATTATCGTGCGGATATCGCGAAGACGGATCCTGCTTACATCAAAGGATCACTGACTGCCATCAGAGATCAAGGTTTTGATGGCGCCGCCCTGTGCTGGAACACCCTCTTCGCTCCTGACCCGCATATCGAGGCCGTTTCTCAGGTCTTATAGGCCTTAAAGACCGACCACATGCAAAAAGCCTTCCAAAGCTTATACTTTGGAAGGCTTTTGATCTTGATCGTATGCTTGCATCAGTCTTTTCTGCGATTCTGCAGGAACATGGGGATGTCGATCGGCATATCGACACTTTCAGACGGACGCTGCTGTGTATAAGAAGTATCCGGAGCCGGTGCCTGCGGCGCAGGTGCTTTCGGAACCTCAGGCTGATACTGCGGAGCCTGCGGGCGCGCGGGCTGCGGCTGCTGAACGAAAGATTCGGGCGTGGGGATGCGGGTATTGCGATCGCTGCTGAAATCGGTGGCGATCACGGTTACGAGCAGTTCGTCCTCCATGTTCTCATCTGTAGAGGTACCGATGATGATATCGGCATCCGGAGCAGCCATCTTGGTGATGGAATCCATGACTTCTTCGTATTCCAGGATACCCATATCCGGGCCGCCGCAGACGTTGATCAGGATCTGGCCTGCACCTTCGATGCTGGTATCCAGCAGCGGAGAATTGATAGCCATCTGCGCGGCATTGACCGC
>JAFVHC010000124.1 GCA_017474705.1 Bacillota bacterium | reverse complement strand
GCTTATGGCTGCCGGAGGTGTTGTTGCCTTCGAACTTGTAGTAGATCTTCGCAGGAGTCTGGAGTTTTTCTTCCAGACAATAGGCGCTGACCAACGGCGAAGGACGGTACATCTTGTAGAAATCCCGGATCTCCTGCGGGATCTCGATATAGCGGTCGTCGTTGTCCAGTTCCTGTTGGACCAGTTCTTCGCAGAAGACGCCACTCAGTTCCTCGGCAGTCATCGGCTGATGCGTCGCGGGGTTCAGCAGTGGAGCGGGCTTGTTCTTCATATCCGCCCGGACGTTGTACCAATTCTTCGGCATCTCATCTTCGGTCAGGTAGATCTTGTAAGGGATACGGTTCTTGTCGGACATGTTCTGTCTCCTTTCTCGTTTCGGGGCTGTTTCGCCCCTTGTGCTGTGATCGATCCGGGACAGGATAGTGAACAAATAAAAAACCCGTCCCATGCATTTGACTGCTGGGACAGGTATGTCAATCATAACCTGCGGTGCCACCCGGCTTGGTGTGTTTACACACACCCACTTAGCGCATACGATCATATGCCGGACTTTGATCACGGAGGTCCCGCTCCGTCTCCCATACTGCGGCTGTGCCGTTTCTGGTCGCCCTCAGAAGCCCATTCAGTAAAGGAACTTTTGCCGCGATCCCACCATCCGCGGCTCTCTGGAAAAAGAAGATCTTTACTTACTCACTCTCCCTCAACGGTTTGCATCAATTTAGCACAGTGACGCAAAAATGTCAAGCGCTGTTTTGGAAAACAGGAATAAAAACTAGATGAACGATCGAAGCATGGTTCATTATTTAATTGATTTATGCTATAGTATCTTTGTTATGAGGAAGGATATTTCTCCTGGATCAGTAGAAAGGAAAGCACATACATGAGAGTCTGTAATACATGCCAAGCAGAATTGCCCGAGGGGGCATAGTTCTGTCCGAAATGCGGAAAACCCGTTTACTATACGAATCATAAGATATACCGTGAAGACCCGGCGACCATTGAAAAGTGGTATCGGTTTACCTACAAATATGTCCATGATAGTATAACAGATGTGATCAAAAACGAGACCGACGTGCTTGCGATCATTCAGGATACATACATCAATGCTTTTATTCACATGGATCGGGTACCCAATGAATATTTTTTTCTGAGTGCATTGTTGTGGACGGCACAGAAAAAGAGCTGGACTGGATGAAGAAAGGTCCTCTGCCGTCAGTGGCGCAGGTAGAAGATGGTACGGATATCCCTATCGAAACACTGGAAGAAAATACCCAAGGCATCCACATCTGCGATGCTTATCTGAATCCAAGAGTAAGAGAGAAACAGATCCGGCGGATCCAAAAAGGGATCCCGGATGATGAATGGATGATCGTCGTCATGTTTTATATCAAAGGCTGTACCGTATGGAAAATCGCGCAGACGATAGGCGTATCGGATGGTGCGATCAAGAGTCTCATATGGCACGGACGTGATGAGATCAGAAAAAACGTGGGTATACTGCGGAAAAAGGGCGCGGAGCTGTGGGGCATGTCGCCGATACAGTACCTGGTCTGGCTGCTTCGCGATCAGAATTCTCATATATATGTATCGCCGGATCAGCGCGTTCTGGAGAACATCATGATAGCACTTCGATCGTTCGATAGATGAAATAGGTCCGGAATATAAAAAGAAGCCGGTCGATCCGGCTTCTTTTTCGTTTTCACTTTCAGTCTACGATCACCATCGTCGTGACGTCCGCCTGACCCACGTCTTCCCATTTGGCCATGCCGAAATAGGGCGTTCCATCCGCGCGGAAATGTACCCGGCGGATCCCGTCGCAGCGTATGTGTGATTGGATGGATGTTTCACCGTGATAGGCGATCATCAGCTCGCCGTCTTCGTTGGTGAAGAAAGAATTGTGCCCGGGGCCGAATTCTCCTTCCACGGAGTAGAAGGTCAGCACCGGTGTGATGCTCTTCGTCCAGGAAGACAGATCCAGAAGATCACTTTTGGTAGATGCGGTCAGCAAGCCCAGCGCGTAGGTGTACCAGGCGGCGTGGCCGCCGGAATAAGTCATGTAAATGGTCCCATCCTTGATGAAAGCATGCGGTCCTTCGTTGTTGATGGTTCCGGCGACATTTTCCCAGCCGAGCAGCGGGCGGGTCAGCAGCACCGGATCGCTGGTCAGCCGCCAGGGCTCCCGCTCATCGATGGAAGCGATGTGCAGCATGGAACCGGAATCCAGCGAAGTACCGATATTCTCTCGGTAAGACCAGACCATGTAGGACCCGCTCTCGGCTTTGATGTAGGTCATGTCCAGCGTGATCGCATCCTCCGTAAGAGGCCGTCCGTCCTGACGAACCACCCGAATAGGCTCTTCCCAACCGTCCTCATCGATGATGCGGCCGGTCTTTTTCTTTTTCATCAGGTGGCATTGCGGCCCCCATTTGGAACCGCTGACCGCGAAGAGGATGTAGAGTTCTCCACCGATCACATGGAATTCCGGTGCCCAGAAGGTCTGCTCGAAGCCGCGTTCCGGGGCGTAGGGCAGGATCAGATGTTCCTCGATGCCCTCGGCG
Organism: Bacillota bacterium; assembly: GCA_017474705.1. Classification (GTDB taxonomy): domain Bacteria; phylum Bacillota; class Clostridia; order Lachnospirales; family Bianqueaceae; genus RUG159. The sequence goes on along the minus strand of JAFVHC010000124.1, from coordinate 2,629 downwards.
AAAAGATCCTCGGCGGTGTCGGCCTCACGCACGTACAGGCCGATATCGTTCAGATTGTCATAGGTGGAAATGAAGTACCACTTGCCTTCCCACGGGAAGAGCACCGGGTCTCCATAGCCTCGGGTCAATGGAAAATCGAAGTATTGCTGCCGGACGACGCCTTCCACGGGATAGATCCCAGGCTGTGTGAGATCCACATTGTCCAGATTCCAGTGGACCTTTTTCTGACGGGTCGATCCGTCGGAATAGAGTAGTGTCGCCTGCACATCTTCCAGATCCTTTTGGGTATGCACATGGACTTCCTGGGGCACGTACAGTCCTGTGCAGGTGATCGGACTCCAGTAGCTAAGCGCTTTCTGCACCAGTGTCTGGTCTAATTCCAGAGCCGGTTTTGGTCGAAATGGCAGGATCTTTTGCACGTCCACCAGGCCGACCGTGCGGAAATGGACCAGATCCTGCGTCTCCCACAGATACACTTTGCCGCGGGACTCCTGATCCGGGGTCTCGTCCTCGTGGATCAGTTCGCCGCAGATGCTGATCACGCCATCTTCCTTTTGGAAGAGTGCAGGATCGCGGATGCCCAGAGGTACGATCGTGTTCTGGTCAGAGATCCGTCCTTGGGGGAAAAGGATCCCGTAATTCTTGTTGAAAGGAGTTACTTTGCCGTCAGCGGCCTCGCAGGCCAGATGCACGCTATGTGCAAGGCCCGCCGGATACTTTTCAGCATCGACGGGCCTGGTATAAACATGTAATTTCATTTTACTTCTCAATGATGATATGATAGCTGCCGCTTACAGCTTCGGCAGTCTGGAAACGTTCATTCTCTTGCGTGAAAACAAGACCATCAGCCTCAAGTACGGTACCGGTCGGCAGTTTGACGGTCGCGGCAGAACCTACAGGAACCGTGAAACTTACGTCGTACGCGGTATCCGTGATCGTCCAACAGCTTTCGATGCGGCCGAAGATGGAGTCGAAGTGACCTTCAGCATGCGCAAGACCTTCCATGTACGGCTGATACAGGAAGTGCGTGAAGCCAGGCTCGGTACGCTTGATACCCAGCACATAGCCGTAGATCCAGGCGCAGACAGCGCCAAGGGAGTAGTGGTTGAAGGAGTTCATGGCGTTGTTGCCGCCGAAACCATTTTCCACAGTGTAGGAATTCCAACGCTCCCAGATGGTGGTGGCACCCTGGGTGACCGGGTAGAGCCAGGACGGATAGACTGTCTGTTGGATCAGCTTATAAGCCGCATCCGCATAGCCTGCCTCCGTCAGAGCCGGGTTCAGAGGACCGGTGCCGACGAAACCGGTGGTGACGGTGTAGCCGACTTCTTCGGTGATCTTGCGCAGGTTCTCGCGGACTTTTGTCAGGTTCTCGGGCAGGATCACGTCATACTCCAGTGGCAGAGCGTAGGAAGCCTGCGTGTTGTTCAAGGTACCGTCCAGCTTGCGGGTGCGCAGGGTCTCCGGCTCCAGATAGGTCTCGTTCCAGACCTTGCGGATCTCATCGTACAGCGCTTGGTAGGCAGCTGCCTTTTCTTCCTCGCCGATGACCTTGGCCATTTCCGCCATGATCTTGCAGTCATAGGCGAAGACGGCATTCCACAGCAGCGGACCGTCGGTGGAAAGATCGGAGGCCAGCCAGTCCGGAAGCGGACCTACGTTGTCCAGCTTGCCCGGCGTGCCCTGGCCTTTAAGGAATTCGATATAGCGGTCCATGGCCACGAAGTTCTCGCGGATCAGGGCAGGATCGCCATACTGCTTATAGGTCTCATAGGTCACGATGATACCGGCGCTGCCCCATTCGATACCGCCGAAACCACCGCCGACCGGCGCGATGTCCGGATAGCGTCCGTTCTCCAGCTGGCAGTCACGCAGCCACAGCAGGTACCTGCGGTAGAAATTGTGGACGTCCGCATTGTAGGTCGCTGTACGAGCGAAGACTTCCGCGTCACCGGCCCAGCCCATGCGCTCGTTGCGCTGCGGGCAGTCGGTCGGGATGCTGACGAAGTTGGCGAACTGCGACCAGCGTACGTTCTGGAAGAAGCGGTCGATCAGTGGTTCACCGCAGGAGAAAGTACCGGTCTCCCGGTCGATGGAGGAGAGGACGGCCGCCTGCACGTCTTCGAGCTCGGGTTTTTTAGACACGCCGGTGATCTCCACGAAGCGATAGCCATGGAAGGTCTGATCCGGCATGAAATCCTCGCCCTCCGCATCGCCGCGGAAGGTATAGCGGTCGGTGGAGATGGCGTCTCGATAGTTTTCCGTGAGCAGCATGCCCTGCTGATGGCCATACTGCGGCAGGTATGGGTACAGGATCTCGCCGAAGCGGATGACGGCCTGGGTATCTGCCGCACCATACAGGTGCAGTTTCGGCACACCGATCAGGTTCTGGCCCATGTCATAGATATATACACCGGGACGCGGCTCGCTGAAAGCCTGGGCGGTCAAGGTCATGATCTGACGGACAGGTTCACCCATGTATCCCCCGAGCTTCGGAGGATCCATCTTCGGGATCGGCCACATATGGAAGCCAGTAATAGCCTTTTGAGTTTTATTAAAACAACTAGCAATTTGAATATGTAATAAGAAGTTGTTAGTTATTTTAAATTATTTACAAAATAATTATAGC
>JAFVHC010000123.1 GCA_017474705.1 Bacillota bacterium | reverse complement strand
GGCGCGCTCGGCCAGGAGACGATAGGTCCCGGCCAGTTCATACATTTCATGTTTGAAGGGGAGGGCCTGTTCGCTCTTCAGGATGCCTCCGGTCAGATCCTCCTTCTCGCAGAGGATGACTTCGTGCCCACGACGGGCCGCAGTGTAAGCGGCATACAGTCCACCGGGACCGCCGCCCGCAACCAAGACCTTGCGGCGTACCGGAGCCGGACGTACCTCGTCGCCTTCCATTTCACGGCCGATCAGCGGGTTGACCGTACAGCGGCGGGTTGAGGTCGCGGCACGCTCCGCCATGCAGGTGAAGCAGCGCAGGCAGCGCACGATCTCATCGTCCCGGTTCTCCGTGACTTTGCGGGGCAGGAACGGATCGGCCAGAAGGGCTCGTCCCATCTCCACAACGTCCGCCTGGCCGCTTGCGATGATCTCTTCCATTTGGGCAGGATCGTTGAGGCCGCCCAGGGTCGCGACTGGTTTGGATACATGCTTTTTGATCTCCGCTGCCAGGAAGACGTTGCGGCCGTGTTCGGTGAACATGGATGGGTGGGTGATACCAAAGGTCTTCTGATAGGTTCCTGCGGAGACATGGATCAGGTCGACATAGGGCTCGATCATCTGGGCGATGCGCACGCCCTCATCCAGACCGTAGCCGCCTTCCACGAATTCGGAGCCGCTCATGCGGAACTCGATGGGGAAGCGGGGGCCGACGGCTTCACGTACCGCCTCCAGCACACGAATCGCGAAACGACAGCGGTTCTCCAGCGAACCACCGTATACATCAGTCCGATGGTTGAACAGCGGCGAGAGGAACTGGTTCAGCAGCCAGCCGTGGCCGCCATGGACCATGATCATCTCAAAGCCGGCCCGTTTGGCCAGTCCTGCCACATGACCGTAGGCCTCGACGATCTCATCGATCATGTCGACGGTCAGGGCTTTGACTTCGACACCATCTGCACGGACCGTATCGCAGGGGCCCCACTGGTGCAGGGATTTCTGGCGCTTTTTATCGGTCATGTAGGTGCCGGCGAACATGCCGGAATGAGACAGTTCAATGGAAGGGACGGCACCGTGGCGGCGGATCGCGTCGGCCGCGTAGGTGGCGGATGCCAGAGAGTTCAGGATGCTTTCATCCAGGTGATAGGCGTGTGAACCGTCGGTCTGCGGATGGACCATGAGCTCGGACACGGTGACGGCACCGGCCCCGCCTTTGGCCCGCAGTTCATAGAACGCGACGGATTTCGGTCCGATACAGCCGTCGTTGGTGATGTCCGTGCCGCCCATGGGTACGGAAAACATGCGGTTGCGGAACGTAGTGCCGGCGATGGTGATCGGCCGGCAGAGGTTAGGATACTTCCGGGTAAAGGCACTCATATGCACAGGCTCCTTTTCGTTTACTACATCTATTGTACAGAATCCTACTGGAAAATACAAGCGATCTGTGCTATCATGATGAAGCAATTTTAACACCCAAGGAGGACCGGACCATGTCCTGTACTACGATCTTAGTCGGCAGAAATGCCACGAACGACGGCTCTACCATGATCGCCCGCACGGACGACGGTTTCTTCGACGTGAAGAAGACCATCGTCGTGCAGCCCAAGGATCAGCCTAAAAAATATAAAAGCGTGATCTCCCATGTGGAGATCGAACTGCCCAAGGACCCGATGCGCTACACATCCAGCCCCAATGTGGATAAAAACCATGGCATCTGGGCTGCGACCGGCATCAATGCCGCCAACGTCGGCATGACCGCCACGGAGACCATCACCTCCAATCCGCGCGTACTTTCCGCGGACCCACTGGTGGTCTATCAGAAAGCGAAAACGAAGAAAGAAAAGGATATCCCCGGCGGCATCGGCGAGGAGGATATCATCGTACTGGTGCTGCCGTACATCCACAGTGCCCGTGAGGGCGTCCTGCGCTTAGGACAGCTGCTGGAGCAGTACGGTACCTATGAGTCCAACGGTATCGCGTTCAATGATGTGAACGAAGCCTGGTGGCTGGAGACCATCGGGGGCCATCACTGGATCGCACGCCGCGTTCCGGACGATGCATGTGTCATCGCACCGAATCAGTTCGGCATGGACGAGTTCGACCTGGAAGATGCCTTCGGTGCGCAGGAAGCCAATCTGTGCTCCGCGGATCTGCGCGAGTTCATTGCGGAGAACCATCTGGACACCAATCAGGGCGATGCCTTCGATCCGCGCAAAGTCTTTGGTTCCCATTCCGACATGGATCATATCTACAACACGCCGCGTGCCTGGTTCATGGGCCGCTATCTGGCGCCGGAAAGCTTCACCTGGGACGGTCCGGAAGCGGACTTCGGCCCGGAAAGCGATGATATTCCGTGGTGTCTGGTGCCGGACCGCAAGATCACTGTGGAGGATATCAAATACCTCCTGTCTTCGCATTATCAGGGCACCCCGTATGATCCGTATATCAAGCAGGATACCGGTGTCCGTGGGAAATATCGTTCTATCGGCATCAACCGTACTGCTGTGACCTCCATCTGTCAGATCCGTTCGGATGTGCCGGAACAGATCCGCGGTATTGAGTGGATCTCCTATGGATCCATGGCTTTCAACGCGGCGCTGCTGATCTATACAAATGTAGATAAACTGCCTAAATACCTTAATGATGTGACGCTGGATGTTTCTACAGAGAATTTCTACTGGCCCAGCCGCCTGATCGGTGCGCTGGCCGATCCACATTACGCCACCATCATTCCTTTCGTAGAACGCTATCAAAGCCAGATGGCCGCCAAGTGCCGCCAGCTGATCCTGGAGTATGATCGAAAGATGCAGGAGACAGGTGATTTCTCATTGACTGCTGAAGCAAACGAAGAACTGTGCAAGAAAGCCAAGGAGATCACCACGCAGACGCTGAACCTGGTCCTTTTGGAAGCCAGCAAACAAATGAAGAACGGGTATAACCGTGGCGACAACTGAGCAGCCTGCGATGGAACTGTCAAAATATGATGAAAAGCACGTCCGGGTAACGCATTTTTGCGGAGACACGTTCACAGGCGTCGCAGATTATTATGACGCCGATTACTGCTGGTCTGAGTTTGGTAAAAATGAGGAATGCATCATCATCGGAGAAGATCTTCTCCCCGTGTCGGAGATCGTTTCCATAGAGGAGATCGAGGTGCATGGTACGGCCGAACTCAGGACCGAGCGGCTGATCCTGCGCAGATACCGTCCGGAGGACGCGGATGATCTGTATCAGAATTTCGGGGCGATCCCGGAGATGTACCGATATTCGGGATGGAATCCCTATGCGACCCCGGAGATGGCGCGGGAGACCGTAGCCCACTACATCGAAAGCTATCAGGACGAACATTTCTATGGCTGGGCGATGGATTTTGATAGCGTACTGTTCGGCACGATCGGAGCCTATGACTATAAAGGCGACACGATAGAGGTCGGATTCAGCGTCGACAAAGCCTGTTGGGGACAAGGTTATGCGACGGAGGCACTGCAGGCGGTGCTGCAGTATCTGACGGAGAATGAAGGCATTCCTTGTGTGACGGCATGGTGCGCCGCGGAAAACACAGGCTCGCGGAAAGTGCTTGAAAAAGCAGGGATGCGGTTCGTGCGCATGGAGAAGGACGGCCTCAAGATCGGTGACAGGACGTATGATATCCTGCACTATGAGTATCGGATCCCATCCGTGTAAAACCAGGAGTGTGAAGAACGATCCTTTCGCTTTTCACACTTCTTTGTTTGCATAAAGTGTCCGCGTACAAAAAACAGTTGCGCGCCGTATAAAAATGGTATACAATACTGTTCATGTTTGTGTTTGGGAGGTTTTTTTATGAACGAGTTTTTGACCAATCTTGCTGCTATCAACGATAAGATCAACGGCTTTGTCTGGGTCACCATCGGCCTGGTGCTTCTGATTGGTACCGGTGTACTTATGACGGTCCTGACCAAATGTTTCCAGATCACTCATTTCGCCCATTGGTGGAAGAGCACCATCGGCCGTGTCTTTGCCAAGGACAGTGACGTCCATGATAAATCAGACGCGAAGAACATTTCGCAGTTCCAGTCATTGTGTACGGCTCTGGCGGCCACGGTCGGCGTCGGCAACATCGCTGGTGTCGCCACGGCCATCGTGTCCGGAGGCGCCGGTGCTATCTTCTGGATGTGGGTCGCCGCTTTCTTTGGTATGATGACCAACTACTCTGAGAACGTGCTCGGTATCTTCTATCGCCGCAAGAACGTGCAAGGCGAATGGTGCGGCGGCGCGATGTATTACCTGCGGGATGGTCTTGGTGCCAAGAAAGGATGCAAGTATATCGGAAGCACCTTAGCGGTCCTGTTCTCCATCTTCTGCGTGCTGGCTTCCTTCGGTATCGGAAATCTCAGTCAGGTCAACACCATCACCGTCAACATGCATTCCGCTTTCGGTATCCCGCGCTGGCTGGTCGGCGTTCTGGTCATGGGACTGGTAGGCATCGTCGTTATCGGCGGTCTTAAGCGTATCGCGTCTGTTACCGAAAAGATCGTACCATTCATGGTCATCCTGTACATCATCGGGGCGATCGTGATCTTCTTCGCGCATATCTCCAAAGTGGGCAGCATCTTCGGCACCATCTTCCGCCATGCCTTTGGTATCAAGGCAGTTGCCGGCGGCTTCGCCGGTGTCACCGTCAAAACGGTGGTCACCTGGGGTTTCAAGCGAGGCGTCTTCTCCAATGAAGCAGGCCTTGGTTCGTCCGTTATGGTCCATTCCTGCTCCAATGCGAAGGAACCGGTCCATCAGGGTATGTGGGGCATCTTCGAAGTCTTCGCGGATACCATCATCGTATGTACGCTCACTGCGGTCGCCATCCTGGCTTCCGGCGTTGTGGATCTGCAGACCGGCCAGGTCCTGGCAACCTCAGCAACCGGTGAAGTTCTGGAGCAGACAGCTTTGGTCGGAGCGGCTTTCGCCTCGGTCTTCGGCTCGTTCGGTCAGTACTTCATCGCGGTCGCCGTCCTGCTGTTTGCATTCTCCACAGTACTTGGCTGGAGCGTTTATGGCAGCAAAGCCTGGGAGTACTTGTTTGGAACGAAGTCCACGATCGGTTATAAGGTATTCTTCGTCTGCGTCATCATTGCAGGCGCCTTGCTCAAGTCCAGCCTGGCATGGGACATCTCGGATACCTTCAACGGCCTGATGATGATCCCCAACTTGATCGGCGTCCTCGTGCTTTCACCGATCGTCTACCGTATCACCAAGAACTACGTGGATCGGAAACTGAATAACAAGAAAGAAGAACCGATCCTGTCCGCGTTCCCGGACATCCAGAAAGAACATGCCGCAGCCATCGCGGCAGGAGAAGAAGACTGATAGTAAAAGGGCTGCCGAAAGCAGCCCTTGATTTATGTGGAGGATCAACAATGATCGTGATCCATGCTCTTTGACGCGCATTACGTTCCATGTCTTATCCCCTCAAAACCGGAACGTAATGAATCAGCCTTCTTACGTTCCAATATTTGATTCCCTCTAGACAGAACGTAAAAGGACGAGCCATATTACGTTCCATGTCTGATCCGTTCAAACCAGAACGTAATGAATCAATCATCTTACGTTCTATATATGGAGTTCATTCAAACAGAACGTAAGCGGACCGTTATCCAGCCTGTTCATTTGGTTGAAAAGAATAAACCCGTCCAAACACTTGATTTGATCAAGGTTTCGACGGGTTTTCTCATTTGCTACTGCAGCAGATGGATCTTTCCGGTCAGTCCGGAACCGGTCTTGGGTTCAGATACGCCGCCCATGAAGGCCGCGTACGGATTATCTTTCATAGATTCGACACTCCAGCGTTCCAATGTTGTGGCCACTTCCACGCGGATGTGGTTCTCGCCGGGACGGACGGCCTTGCTGATATCAAAGCACATCGGCGGCGCGACCTGGATGCCGAAGCTGACGTCGTTGACGAAGACTTCCGCGTCCTCGTCGGCATAGTCGATCACAAGGGCAGCAGGACCGCCGTCCAGCACAATGGTCGTATCATAGCGCAGGAAACCGGAGAAAGTCGGCTGTTCTTTTGCGTAATCGTCCGGCAGAGTAACAGGCGTTTCGTCACGGAAGGCCGGATACCGGATGCTCTCGCAGACAGAACGGGTCCAATCGGTCAATTCGGTCTTCTGGCCGAGCAAGGCCGGCTGGGAAGAAACCTCTGGCGTTCCGACCACCAGGATGATGCTCTTGAGCGGTTCGATCGTGAGATCGACACGGCCTTCTTTGACGTCGACCGTCTGCACGTGGTTCTCCCAGGCATCATATGCATAGTAGGAGCCATCCTGCGGCAGCGTTACGGTTCCGGTCCAGGGTTCGGCCATTTCATTGACCAGATAGAAGATCTCTTCCGCGCCTTTATAGTGTAAAGCGCGCAGACCTTTGCAGGCGGGCTCGAAGCGCACCCTTTCGGCACTGCCGGCCGCGTCAGCGATCTCATCGACCGTTATGATGCGGGCTTTCTCAAAGATAGCAGGCAATACCTTCCCGGTCTCGGAAACAGCTTCCGGCAGACGGTTCACGAAGCATACCGGATAACCCTGTTCGAGCAGCTCTGCGATGCCGGAAACGGCAGCGGCCGGCAGGAACCGGACTTCGGGCACGAGGAGCACTTTATAAGCACGGTCATTGACGCAAAGACCGGTGCTCAAAGCAGTATGATACAGGTCCGGTTCCGCGAACACATCGCAGGGGATCAGGTCGAAGGCGATCTGCGCTTCATACAGCGGACGGGTCAGGACCTGGCTCAGCATGGCATCGCCGGCCCATTCACTGTCTCCATGATAGAGGACGGCGGCTTCTGCAACGCGTGTTCCACCGCTGATCAAAGAGCAGACGCGGTTCATGTAGCGCATAAGAGCACCAAAGGCTTTGAACTGCGGGTTGTGGCCATGTGCATAGAAGTGGGGCGGGCAGTCCGGATCCGGGAACGCTTTGGGACTGAAGGCGTGGGGCACGAAGTAATTGATGCCGCGGACCATGAAATGATCCGCCAGGTATTTTTCCATCCGCGGGCCTTCGTCCCAGCCATAAGCGCCGAAGATCTCGCACATGGCATTGCCCTTTTTACGGGGCTCGATCGCCGCGGCACTGGCGCCCATCGCACCAAGGAAGAAATGGTAGAACGTGCCGTCTCGTTCACGGCCTAACATACCGGTGGCTGGCTCATCCTCACCCTGGGGCAGGACCTGACCGCCGATGTCGTCGATACCGGACATATCCTGCCCGTCCAGACCGCGGAAATAGTGGCCAAGGCTGGGGCCGGTGCGGGCATGGACGTTCGCATCTTCGACCAGATGGCCGATGTACTGCACGCCATGATCGCGGCACCAGTCACCGACCTGTCGGCTGAAACTTTCGCGGACACGAAGGGTCACAGCATCCATAAATGCGGTGCGCACCTTGGCGGTACGGATGGGATCCGCGTCGTTTTCCCATAAAAGGAACATTTCATCAGCCCAGTCTGGCCCCAGCAGGGCTTCCAGATCGCCGGGCAGGACGCGGGAGAAGGGCAGATCCTGATCAGTGCCCAGGAAGTTTTCGAACCAGAACAGATGGCCGTTGCCCAGCTCCGGTTCGTCAGAGAAGAAGCCGGCGATGGTCGTGCCGAAATCCGCCTGATAGTGCGCCCAGTGCGGCTCATAGACGGCCTCGATCAGCAGATGACAGCTTTCCGGATCCATCATGTTCATATAATCGCGGTGCACACCGGCGTTGCGCGTGAGGCCGATGATCCAGACGGTCCAGCTGCCTTCCGGCTTTTGCCAGGTGACGGTTCCTTCGCCTTGATAGGGGATAGGTACAGTTTCTCCGGTGGCGGGGCAGAACGCGGTCAGCCTGAGGACCTGATCATCGTCGAAAGTCGTGACTTCCTGACCGCCGCGGCCGGCCATGAGCTTCTCAAATATACCTTGGGGCTCATAGTGCGGGGGGATCAGGGACAAGGGCTCAAAACTCACTTTCGCGGCCGGACCATCGAAGTGCAGCGGTGCGCCGGTGATGCTCTGCCGGTGCAGTTCCAGTGCAGCGGTCTTCACGCGGCCGTTGGCAAAACCCGTGGGGAAGTGGCTGTCGTCCAGGATCCAGACCTGCATGCCCCGCGTACGGGCTTCATCCAGAATGATATCCATATCATGCCACCACTGGGGTCCGCAAAAGTCCGGATGCGGGCGGCTTTCCACACATACGGCGCCGCAGCCGGATTCGTGGATCTTTTCCATATACGTTCTGAGGACCGATTCTTCTTCGCCATGCTGCCAAAAGAAGGGCATCAGATGATTCTCGGCCTGGCCTTGCAAAAGGGCTCGTATCGTCATTGCCATTGGGAAATCCTCCTGTTGTTTTTCTTCCTGTATTATACTGTACTGAAACGTTTCAGAGCAAGGACCATTTGACAAAAGAGTTCTGCTCTCATATACTTGCATACAGAGGTGAAACCTATGAAGATCTTACAGTTGGATGATTCGAATTCCAAACGCATGGAGATCCAGTCCGTGCTGAAACGGATGGGGATCCGCGGCAGTCTTTGGGTCCGCAGCGTGGAGGAAGGCATCGCCGCGGCGCAACAAGCCATCGAGGAAGGCGCACCTTTCGACGCCGCCATCACGGATATGCATTATCCCGTGCTGGTAGGAGGTCCTGCGGAGCTCAAAGCCGGACGGGTCTTTATCGAAAGGTTGAAGGAGCAGGAGATCCAGCTCCCGGTCATCGTCTTCTCGACCTCGCGCCTGGTGGAAGAGGATGCGTTCGCGACGATCTGGTACGACGAGCGTTCCAACTGGGAATACGACTTGCAAATGACGTTGCAAAAGATAAGGAGAAAGTAACATGCTGACTCGATTGATGACACCGATCCCGGAAGAGTATACGAAGCCTGCAGAACAGCAGGGCAAGATCGTCCGTGTGGACTATGAGACCGCGGAAGAGACCAAGCATGCCTATGTGTATCAGCCTTACGATTTCGATCCGACGGTCCCGCATGACATCTACTATCTGCTGCATGGCGGCGGGGGCAGCGCGGAAAGCCTCTTCGGCCGCGAGGGCGACAACGTGGATATCAAGAACGCGATCGACCACTTGATCGAGAACGGCGAGATGCCTCCGGTCCTGATGGTCGCACCGACGTATTATACCAAGACCTTCGCCGATAAAGGCATCCAGGGCTCCGGCCTGGCAGTCAGAGCCTTCCCGGAAGAACTGGTCAAATACCTGATCCCGGCCATCGAAGGCCGTAACGCTGTTCCGCGGGACAGACGCTTCATCGGTGGGTTCTCCATGGGCTCTGTTACGACCTGGTACGCCCTGCAGTACTGCCTGGACTATTTCTATACCTTCCTGCCCATGTGCGGTGACAGCTGGGCTTTAGGGGAAAAGGGCGGCGGTTCACAGCCGGAGGAGACGGTCCGCATCCTGGAAGAAGCGGTCAAGTCTCAGGGCTATGGCCCGGATGATTTCTTCGTTTATGCCATGGACGGAACGAAGGACATCTCCTACCCCAATCTGACACCGATGATGCGCGTCATGGAACAGGGATCCGATCTGTTCGATTTCGGCCCGCAGGGCAACACCGTCTATCTGGAGCAGGAGGACGGCATCCATACGGCGGATCACGCCAAACAGTATTTCTTCTTTGCACTGAAAGATATTTACAGTTAAGGAATCAATGAAACAAGAATCCTATCTTCCGGCCGGCGCATTGGACCGGAAAGCCTTCACCAAAATGGCCTGTGCGATCGCGCTGCCGATCGCGGCGCAGAACCTGATCAACACCTTGGTCGGTTCGGCCGACGTCTTCATGCTGGGGTACGTCAGCCAGACGGCGCTCTCGGCTTCCTCCCTGGCCAATCAGGTGCAGTTCATCCTGAGCTGCGTATATTATGGTCTCGTGGCTGGTGCCGGTATCATGGTGGCCCAGTACTGGGGCAAACACGACGTCCGGACGATCGAGCGCGTTTTAGGTATCGCGACTCGCTTTTCCATGCTGGTCTCGGTCATCTTTTTCCTGCCGGCCTGCTTTTGCCCGCACCTGCTGATGCGGATCTTCACGAACGAAGAGCCGATCATCCGTGAAGGCGCGGTCTACCTGCGCTACATTTCCTTTACCTACCTGCTGCAGGGTTTCTCGTCGATGTACCTGGCGGTCATCCGCAGCAAAGAGCGGGTCATCCTGCCGATGGTGACCTACGCGGTCTCACTGTCCGCGAACATCCTGATCAATGCCATCTTCATTTTCGGTCTGCTGGGTGCGCCGAAGCTGGGACTGGTCGGTGTGGCGGTGGGCACGTTGACAGCCCGCATCATCGAGACTCTGATCTGCCTGATCGATTCTGCCCGCAGCAAAGACGTGAAATTCCGTCTGCGCCGGTTGTTTGAAAAGGGTGGCGTGCTGACGAAGGACCTGCTGAGCTTAGGCTCTCCGGCCATGATCAACGACCTGGCCTGGGGCACGGCTTTCTCCATGTACTCGGTCATCCTGGGCCATTTGGGCAGTGATGCGGTGGCCGCCAATTCCGTGGCGGCGATCGCCCGCAACCTGGGCACGGTCCTGTGCTTCGGCTTCGCCAACGGCACCGCCATCATCCTGGGCAAGGCCATCAGCGAGAAGGGCATCGAGGTGGCGAAACTGTACTCCAAGCGCATGGTGCGCATCACTTCCATCGCGGGTCTCGTCGGAGGTGGGCTGGTCCTTATGGTGCGGCCGCTGCTCCTTCTGTTCGCCGGCAACCTGACACCGCAGGCGGCTTCCTATCTGAACACCATGCTGCTGATCAACTCGTATTATGTGTGGGCACAGGGCGTCAACACCTGTTGGATCTGCGGGTGCTTCCGTGCCGGAGGCGACACGCGTTGGGGGATGGTCTGCGACATCCTGGACATGTGGTGTTTCTCGGTACCGCTGGGCATGTTCGTGGCTTTTGTCCTGAAACTGCCGGTCCTGTGGGTCTATTTCATCCTCTGCCTGGATGAATTCGTGAAGATCCCCTTCATCGTGCGGCACTTCCGCAGCTTCACCTGGATCCGCAATATCACAAGAAATGAAGAAGAGCTTGCCCCATAAGGACAAGTTCTTTTGTTATGCGTCTGACTATTGAATAACAGATGCGGTTTTGGTACAATAGGTCCATACGAAAAAAGGAGAAATACGGGAATATGAAAAAGGGATTTCTGGCTTTTCTATTGATCATCATGATGCTTTCTATGTCCATTCAGCCTGTGTTTGGCGCTGAGGACGAATCTGCAGGTCAGATCGAAGAACAGACGGCAGAAGATGGATCGATACAAGAGGAGACGGCAGAAGAGCTTTCGGAGACTGTAGAAGAGGAACCGACAGGATCTGCTGAAGAAGAGCAGGAAACACCATCGGAGCCGACTGAGGAGACAGAGGAAGAACCAGCTGACAGGTCGGTGGAAGAACAAGAAGAACCGATGGAGCAGCCAACAGAAGAAGAACTGACGGAGCAGTTGGAAGAGGATGCACCGGAAGAAGGACCGATCGAACTGGCTGCACCGAAACTTTCGGCCATCAAGAATACTTATGAGGGTGTGAAACTGACGTGGAAGGCCGTAGAAGGAGCGGAGAAGTACCGGGTCCTGGTCCGGTCCGACGATGCATGGGAACCGCTCGCCGTCACAGACCAGACCTCTTACGTGGATGCGGCCGCGGAGTCCGGGTCCAAGAGGACGTACTCGGTATGCTGCGTTTCATCCGATGAGACTGCGGAGCTGAGCGCTTTTGATACGGAGGGCCTTTCGATCACTTATGTTGCCGCACCGAAGATCAGCAGTATCACTGCGAACACTAAGACCGGTTTCACCATTTCCTGGAAAGAGGTAAAAGGAGCTGCGCAATATCGCCTGTTCCGCAGATCCGGTTCATCCTGGAAGACGATCGGTACGACGCAGGAAACATCTTTGACCCACACCGGCCTTACCAATAATACCACCTATACTTACACAGTACGTGCGTTGGATAAAAACGGACAATTTCTCAGTGCTTTCAATACTGAGGGGTGGGATGCCGTATATTTTGACATCCCTGAGCTTTCCAAGGTCGAAAGTGTATATCAAGGGCTGAAAGTCAGTTGGGAAAAAGTCGAAGGCGCCGCCAAGTATAAGATCTACGCTAAAAAAGACGGTAAATGGAAAGCCTTGGGCACAAGCACGAAGACCAGCTATACGGATACGGATGTGACATCCGGAAAGACGTATTCCTACAGAGTCCGTGCCATGGATGCGGCAGGGAACGTCCGAAGCTATTACACGTCCAAAGGGATCTCCGGTACCTATGTAGAGGCACCGGCCATCACCAAGATCAACAATAATAAAACGACGGGATCTACGATCACATGGAACGCTGTCGCGGGTGCGTATCAATATCGACTGTTCGTGAAGGATGGATCTCACTGGAGAGTCCTGGGTACGACGAAGAAGACTTCCATGACCCATACGGGGCTGAAGCATAATACGACATATACGTACACGGTTCGTGCTCTGAATGAAAAACGTAAGAATATAAGCGGCTTTGACCCGAAGGGCAAGACGAATCTGTATCTGAATCCGCCGTCCATACAAAGCATCACGAACCAGGATGGAGGTCACCTCCTGAAATGGAAAGATACCAATCCATAT
>JAFVHC010000122.1 GCA_017474705.1 Bacillota bacterium | reverse complement strand
TGTACGTCTCTTATATCCAGGCGTATCTGGACATGTTCCAGCCGGGCAACAGTCTGAAACTGTATAATCTCGGCCTGAGCGCGGAAACGGTCTGCGGCCTGACGGAACCTGGCCATCCTTATCCGCGTCCTGACGTGAACGAGCGGATCGACCGCGCCATGCTCACCATCGAACCTCATTGGGTCGTCCTGATGTATGGCATGAACGACGGTATCTATCATCCGTTCAAGGAAGAGCGGTATGCCGCGTATCAAGAAGGCATGTGGAAGCTCGTCCGCCGCATTCGGGAATACGGCAACCGTATCATCGTGATGACCCCGACGCCCTTTGAGCCGGAAGTGCGGCCTGACAAGCTTGTCGAAGGCATAGAAGGGCCTTTCGACTTCGATCATGCCAGTGCGGCCTATGACGACGTTCTGACACGGTACAGCAGGTTTCTGGTGGAAGAGGTCGGCCCGGAGGTCGACGTCGTGGTCGATGTGCATGAGGCGTTGTCAGGCCTCGGCCCCTTTACAGAGGACGGCGTCCATCCGGGGTGGGCAGGACACTTCCAGATCGCCAGAGCATTCATGAGGAAAGTGTTCCATGTGTACGCGGATCACCTGGATGAAGCGGTGCCGGAAGAACTGATGGCCCGTATCTACCGCCGCGACCAATTGCTGCATAAGTTCTATCTGGAAGCGGTCGGCTATATCCGTCCGGATCATGAAGAGGTCGACACGTTCGAGCGAACCATGATGAAATACCAGGGATTCAACCGCAAGGTGGCGGAGTATCTGGACGAGCATCAGGAGCTTTGGGAACCGCGGGTGTCTGAGTGGAACGGTTTCCGACGGGAAGACTTCTATTATCGCGGCTACGAAGGCGTGGTCGTTCTGCCAAACGAGGAAAATGGACACGGCGGCTGGATCTGGAAGATGGAGTTTTTCGAAGGTGTGACTCCGCCGGAGATCGAACTGGTCCGACAGGGCTTTGCATTGGTCTATTACCGTGTCAGCGATCAATATGGGTCACCTGATGTAATGAAATACATGGAAAGCTTCTACCACTATGTGCGGGAACGTTATGAGCTGAAGCAGCAGATGATCCCCATCGGGGTCAGCCGCGGCGGCCTGTATGCCATGGGCCTTGCCAGCGCGCATCCTTCCTGGATCCGCGCCATGTATCTGGACGCGCCGGTCGTCGACATCCTCAGCTGGCCTAAAGAGGACAATGCACCTGACTGGGAAGAATGCAAAGCTGTGTGGGGGTATACGGAAGAAACGGCCTATGAGTTCCGTTCGGTGGTGGAGGAGCGCATCAGTACCATGGTGCTGGCGCAGATCCCGCTGGTGCTGGTCTATGGTGATGCCGATACGGTCGTGCCTTATGAGAAGAACGGCCGGTTGCTGGAAACAGCCTATACGGAAGCGGACGTGCCATCATTGTTCATTGGCAAGGAAGGGTGCGGGCACCATCCGCACAGCCTGGAAGATCCTGCACCGATCGTTGATTTTCTGACACAGACGGAGGATCTGGGCATGCCCATGTCCTCTTACATAGACCTGAGCAAGTTCAGGAGATTTTGAAGAAAGGGGTAATATCATGTTCTGTACCGGATGCGGGCGTCAGATCACGCCTGAAATGCAGTTTTGTCCGGACTGCGGCACGAAAGTCGCTGCACGGCCTTATCAGGGCATTCCGAACACCGGAGGACAGCCGGTCCGACCGGTACCGCCGGTGTATCCAGGGTATCAGCAGCCTATGACAGTCAGTCCGCTGAAACTGATCATCGGCGTCTGCCTGTTCCTTGGAGCGATCTTTTACGCGATCTTTTATTTCGGTGAGACCATGCCGGGCATGATCAGAGCTATGAAGTATCTGCCGATGTACGCGCTTTTTGCACTGCTCAGCAACCTGGCTTTCCTGGTCTCCATGTGTCTGACCATCAGCCATCTGTTCACCCGCGATCCGCGCCATATGATGTTCAAAGCAGCCAGCGCTGTCCTGATCGGAGCAACCGTGATGCAGTCTTTTGCTTATCTGAGTCTTATAGCTGAAGGAGCCAGGCTGAAAACGCCGGCTATGCTGTTTTTGATGCAGATCGCGATCCTGGCGGGTGCCGTCCTGATGCTGATGAACCTTACCGGCAATCTGCAGACCAACCTAATCACCGTTCCGATGCTTGGTGCGGCAAGTCTCCTGATGCTGATCGGGATCATGATCACCTCGGGAAACACTGTCCTGAGTGTCATGGGCGGCCTTGGATATGTCTTCTTCTTTGCCGCGCTGGCGATGCTCTTCATGAATACGGAAGAGCCGTCTCTGATCCCCGGAAGAAAGGCTGACGGACTGCGATGACGAATGTAACAAAGACTCCGTTCAAGTGGAGAGAATTTATCAAAATGGTGGCGTTGATCGCGATCCCGGTCGCACTGCAGAACCTTCTGACGACCACCGGCAGCATGATCGACACCATGATGATCGGCGGTTTGGGCGAGAATTACGTTGGTTCCGTCGGACTTTGCGCACAGTTTTCTTCGTTGTTGTTCTCCTGTTACTGGGGCTTCGTGGGCGGCGGCATGCTGTTCTTCGCACAATACTATGGAGCAGGAGATGGGGATGGCATCGACCGGTCTTTCGGCCTGACACTGGTCTGCATGATGACTATGGGCATCCTATTCGCGGTGGCGGCCATCTTTTTCCCACAGGTTGTCATGCATGTCTATACGGATAAAAAGACGATCCAGGAGATCGGTGTTACTTACCTGAAGATCGTTGGTTTCGCCTATCCGATGCAGGTCTATTCCATGGCCATGAGCTCCTTGCTGCGCAGTACCGACCGTGTTCGTATCCCGCTGTACGCGGCGATCGCCTCGGTCCTGACGAACATCGTGTTCAACTGGATCCTGATCTACGGCCATTTTGGCCTGCCTGCCATGGGGATCCGCGGCGCAGCCCTGGCCACGGTGCTGGCGGCGTTCGTCAACATGATCGTGGTCCTTATACTGGCAAAAGCGCAGGGGTATCCCTATCTGTTCCACGTCAGGAAACATTTCATCTGGAAAAAGGATAAGGTGAAGGAATACTTCATCAAATGCTTCCCGATCATCTGCAATGAGTTCTTGATCGGCCTGGGCAATATGGTCATCAATATCGTGCTGGGACGTCAGCCGGAAGAAGCCATCGCAGCGGTCGCAGTCTTCCGTACGCTGGAAGGCCTGGTCATCGGCTTCTTCGCCGGGTTCTCCAGTGCCGCATCGATCGTGGTAGGAACACGAGTAGGCGCCGGTGAATTGGACATTGCCTATGAACGGGCCAAGCGCCTGGTGCTTTTATGCGGTACAACGATCTTTGTCCTTTGTCTGGCGATCCTGGGACTGCACACACCGATCCTGCATGCCATGAGCCTGCGGGGAGAGTCCTTCAGGATCTGCACGGGCATGCTGGTCATCTATTGCATCGCGGCGGTCATCCGCATGTGCAACTGGACGCAGAACGATACGTATCGGGCCGCGGGGGACGCGAAATATGGTACGATCCTGGAGATCGTGTTCATGTGGTGCATGGTGGTACCGGCGGTCTGGCTGACAGGCATGAAGCTGCACACCGCGTTCCTGGTCACCTTCGCCTGCTGTTATATCGATGAGATCATCCGCTTCGTACTGATGCAGATCCACATGTATTCCGGACGCTGGGTCAAACCGGTCACACCGGAAGGGCAGGCAGCGCTGCCTGCTTTCCGCGCAAAGCATGACCGTAAAAAATCTTGATTTAAGGTGTTGACAATTCCGACTGAGTATGGTAGTATATCACTTGCGTCAAATGCTGCTATAGCTCAGTCGGTAGAGCGCATCCTTGGTAAGGATGAGGTCACCAGTTCAAATCTGGTTAGCAGCTTTTTTTGTTTCCATGGCATCAAAGATCAAAGCCGCTACATACTTCTTAATGCCTGCAAAGAGCCCTGTACATGCCCGACCGCATTTGTGCAGGGCTCTTTTTGGTTGGATGCTGGGAGTTTAGCGGTGGACATAAATTCCCAAATTCGTGGATCTGGATCCAAACAGTGGAGCTGTAAGCGTGTTTTTCAGAGTTTTATGTCCAGTGAAGTCATCAGTCCTGAGCAGTCGGAGTGGACATAAATTCCCCAATTTGTCGATCCAGATCCATTTGATGGAGCTAAAAGCGTGTTTTCGGAGTTTTGTGTCCACTGAAGTCATCAGTCCTGAGCAGTCGGAGTGGACACAAATTTCCCAATTTGTCGATCCAGATCCATTTGATGGAGCTAAAAGCGTGTTTTCGGAGTTTTGTGTCCACTGAAGTCATCAATCCTGGGCAGCTGGGGTGGACACAAATACCCAAATTCGTGGTTCTGGATCCAATCAGTGGAGCTAGAAGCTTTATATGAGGATCAAAGCAACAAATCGCGGGAACACTAAAACGAAAACCCGCTGTTCAGGCGGGTTTTGTCGTTTCAGAAAAAGTGTCATCGTAATGCGGCCACTTTATAACAGAAGTACGTTCCGGGCGTGATGTTGTCGTCATCATAGTAGAGCAGACCCAGTTTGCTGAAAATGAATTCCTCGTTGAATTCCATCTTCGAAAGCACCTCATAGGCTTTCTGATAGTTTTCGAACGGTGCGCCGCCGATGGCCACGGTCATGTGGAAGATATAGTCATCATCATGCTCCGCAGGGCAGGGGCCAAAGCGTGCTTCCAGACGTTCGAACAGGAGCTTTTGTGCCTGCTTGAGGGCATCGGACTGTTCCACTTCAAGGCTCATGCCGCCAGAGGGGATACCGCCAAGCACATTGCTTGGGAAAATGCCGATGCTTTGCATTTTTATGGGAACAGGATGCAAAATAGCGGCAAATTCATCGAAAAACTGTTCTATGTCCTCCAAATTGGGTATGGAAAAGGGTTGCTTCAATGAAACATGCTGGGGCAGACGTGCCATTTCGAATCCCATGCCGCCGGCTTTGTGGGCTTCCAGCATGAGCTTCCTTCCATAATTCTCCGCCTTTGTGTCGGCGATCAGTACGATCGTTGCTTTCATGTGTCTTGATCCTTTCTGTAAAATAAAGTTAACACAAGAAAAGCACCCTTGCAGACCATGATCCTGGTCTCAAGGGTGCTGATACGCACGGTTCCACCTTGACTTTTCACTTCGGATTCCATCAAATCCTTTCCTGTAACGTAGGTTTACGTCAGGGCTTACTGAATGGTTCGGCCCTGCAGCTTGGGAATGGTCTTCGTTCATCGTCCTCATAAACGGCTTGCACCGATCTGCCGTTCTCTCTGGATGATTCGTGATGAATTACTCTTTCCGTCATGGCTTTTCTTGTGTTATTATAGTATATAGCATGAATCATTGGTCATGTCAAATGATTTCATATGTGAGATACAAGGAGTTGATCATATGTGGCAGCAGTATATTCCCTACATCATCATTTATCTGGTCATTATCAACCTGATCGCATTCATTCTGTTTGGCGTCGACAAGAAGAGGGCGCGCAGACAGGAGTGGCGCATCTCGGAAAAAAGCCTGTTCCTGCCGGCACTTTTGTTCGGCAGCATCGGAGCGAATCTAGGAATGCATGTATTCCATCATAAAACGAAACATTGGTACTTCCGGTATGGTCTGCCGCTGATCCTCATCGTGCAGATCGCACTGGTCGCCCTGCTGATCAAGTATCTGGCATGAGAACGATTGGAGAAGAGTTGAAAGCCCGCTATGGGGGCAAAGTGTATAAGATCGCGCTGAACGGCGGATGTACCTGTCCTAACCGGGATGGGACGCTGGATACGCGCGGCTGCATCTTCTGCACGGGAGCGGGAGAGTTTGCCTCGGAAGCGGATCTGTCGATCACTGAGCAGATCGAACAGGGCAAAAGGCTGGTGGCAGATAAAATGCCTCCTGGAGAAGGTCGATACATCGCATATTTCCAGGCTTTCACCAACACCTATGCGCCGATCGAGCGGCTCCGCAGTATGTTCATGAAAGCGATCTCTCACCCGGAGATCGTGATCCTTTCCATTGCCACACGGCCGGACTGCCTGCCTGAGAAAGTGCTGGATCTGCTGGAAGAACTGAACCGTATCAAACCTGTTTGGATCGAGTTGGGGTTGCAGACGAAACATGAGAAGACGGCGGATTATATACGCCGAGGTTATGCACTGCCTGTTTTCGATCAAGCCGTACGGGAATTGCAAAAGCACG
>JAFVHC010000121.1 GCA_017474705.1 Bacillota bacterium | reverse complement strand
GCGGTCACAGATCACTGGAACTGGTGTGCAGAACGCCATGAGAAAGATTTCCTACTGCTGCGCGGCTGCGAATTCGACGTCGGTTCCTCGGTAACGGAAGGCATCTACCATATCGTAGGTATCGGCTGCGAGGGAGATCCGGAGCTTGTACGCAGGGGCAAAGACCTGTCTGCCCAGCAGATCATCGACCAGATCCACGCGCATCAAGGCTTCGCCATATTAGCACATCCGTCCTGGTCCCTGAACCGGCCGGACCTGGTTCTGCAGCTGCGTGACATCGATGCTACGGAGATCTACAATACCTTTTCCGGTGTTCCGTGGAACGCACGTCCCTATTCCGGGGATTTCGTCGATATCCTGGCCTCCGAAGGCCGGCTCCTGCCCTGTATGGCGGCGGATGATTCTCATCGATACGTCGGTGAGCAATGCTGCTCCTATCTCATGGTCAAAGCCCCTGCGTTGACCCGTGAAGCCATATTGAAAGCGCTGCGCAGGGGCGACTATTTGGCGACCCAGGGTCCGATGGCACAGCTTTCCATAGAAGCGGAAACGGCAGTCGTGCATTGCACGCCCGCCGTCCGCGTCGTCTTTTATTCCAATGGTGTCTGGTCCGATGAACGAGTCACCGAGGGTGATGGCCTCACCCGTGCCACCTGCCGTCTGAAGCCGCACGAGACCTTCATCCGCGCTGAGATCATCGACGCGGAAGGCCGCATAGCCTGGACCAGCCCGATCAAAACCAGATAGACCTTATGCTCCGGCCCTGCGTTTCAGCTCGGCCGGACATTTATGTGCGGTGAACGGTCCATACTGGCAACGCTTGCACTCGAAGCACCGCACAAAAGGCGTTCCGTAAAGGACCGCTTCCGGGAAGGCCGGATCCGCCAGTTCCGCCCGCGCCAAGTCGACCGTATCCACAAGGCCCTGTTCGATCAGGGTCTTTATTTGTTGCGGTTCAAACAACGAATTGACGCAGGAGACCGGTACTCTGCCCTGGAAATGGTCATGGAAATGCACACCCAGCGAGCAGATCAGGTTGTAGGGTTCCGTGCCATCCACCAACGTCGGATCCGGCGGCAGGACGCCGTGGGAGACCTGCAGATAATCACAGCCAGCTTTCACATACTCCTCCGCCACTGCGATCATGTCTGCAAGTTCGGGATCTGCGCCGGCCGTCCGGACAGAGATGATGAAATCCTCGCCGCACGCCGCACGGATGGCCTGGATGATCTCCGCTCCAAACCGTGCACGGTTTTCCGGGGTGCCTCCATACAGATCGGCGCGCAGATTGGTCTTGCTGCAGATGAACTGGTTGATCAGATAGCTGTGGCAGCCGTGCAGCTGGATCCCGTCATAGCCTGCCTTTTTCGCCCGGACCGCGGCATCCACGAATTTCTGCTGCATGGCGTGGATCTCATCGATGGTCATCTCATGGGCCAGACCGCCGCTTCTGGTCTCCACCGCGGAAGGTCCGATCGCCGGTCCGCATTCCGGATTGGCGGTGATCCCCGTATGGTTCAGCTGGATCAACACGACAACATCATTGTCATGACAGGCTTTAGTGATCGCCTTATGCCCTTCGATCTGCTCATCTTCCCAAAAGCCCAGATGCGTCTTGCAGAAACGTCCTTCCGGCGTGACCGCGGTGGCTTCCACACAGATCAGGCCGATCCCGTGTTCCGCCCGCTCCTTATAATGATCGATATGCTTCTGAGTGACCTTGCCATCGTCGCCCGCGAAGTCGAACTTCACGGTCGGCGCGTAGGTCATTCTGTTTTTGATCGTTTTGCCTCGAATGATGATCGGATCACTGACTAAAGTCATCTTTTGCCTCCTTACGCTTTGACGGACGTTCCATCCGGCAGTCTTGCCAGCAGCCACCTGGGCTGGCTTGCATCACAAGCGTACTTTTTCGCCGCTTCCAGATCGATCTCTATGCCCCAGCCCGGCTTGTCGTTGGCCCATGCGAAACCGTCGCGGATCTCGAAGCATCCCTGGAAGACCTCCTGCACACGTGGATCGGTCTCCATGCCGCACCACTCCTGGATGCCGAAATTGGTCGTCACAAGGTCCAGATGGACGTTGGCCATATGGCCGATGGGGGAAACGTCGCCAGGGCCGTGCCAGGCCGTTTTCACGCCGAACGGTTCACAATACGCGGCCAGCTTGCGGGCCGGCGTCACGCCGCCGATCTGAGAGATGTGGCAGCGTATGTAGTCGATCCAACGGTTCTCGATGAGCGGCTGCCATTCCATGGGATTGTTGAACAGTTCACCCATGGCAAGCGGAGTCGCAGCCGCTTCCCGGATCTTCTGGAACCAGAAACCATCTTCCGGTGCCAGCGCGTCTTCCAGGAAGAAGGGACGGTACTGTTCCAATTGCTTCGCCAGCCATACCGCGTCGATCGGGTTCAAGCGTTCATGTACGTCGTGCAGCAGTTCGATCTCTGCCCCGAACTTGTCGCGGACATGTTCAAAGACGGCAGGTACACTGCGCAGATATTTTTTTGAATCAAAATACGCCCCGTCCGGACTGCCTTCCGGTGTTTTCAGGAAAGCTTCTTTGCCTCCATATCCGCCGTACTGGATGCGGATATATTGATATCCTTCCTCCAGGTAACCGGAAATGACCTCATCCAGCTTCGCGAAATCCGTGCCGTCACTGTGGCGGTAGACCGGCACGGCCTCCCGCACCTTGCCGCCCCACAGCTGCCAGACCGGCATATGCATGACCTTGCCGGCGATATCCCACAGTGCCATGTCACAGCCGGAGATCGCGTTGTTGAGCACCGGCCCGTTGCGCCAGTAGGAAGAGTTCATCATCACCGACCAGGCATCGTTGATGGCCAGGGCATCCCGGCCGACCAGCAATTGGTCCATATATTCTTCGATCGCAGTCACGACCGCTTTATGCCGTTGGGTATAGGTCGCGCAGCCATAGCCATACAGACCAGGTTGGTTGGTATCGATACGGACGACGATCAGGTTCGACCCTTGGGGCCGGGTCTCGATCGCGCTGACTTTTGTAATGCGGATCTCAGACATGGTTCTCTCCTTTGTTTTTGAGCATTTCTTCGTAGCTTCTTTGAATAAACCCTTGGTCCACCGGATAGGCTTGAGCCCAGCCTTCCGGGATCGCGGGCAGTGCCAGACCACCATCCACCCGCAGCGTCTCTCCGGTGATATAGCCGGCATCCTCTGATGCCAGGAACACCGCTGCGGACGCAATATCTTCGACAACACCGCGCCTGCCCAATGGCACGATCCCACTGTAGGGATACTTCAGCTGCGTATCATCCACATCGCGCACGTTGATCGCGCCGGGTGCAATGCAGTTGACGCGGATGCCATAGGGCGACAGTTCCAGTGCCAGGGACTTGCAGGACCGCTCCACAGCGGCTTTCATGCCGCCGTAGGCAAAATCACTGGTATTGACCATCTGTCCATGCACGGAGGTGATGAAGATCACATTGCCCTTGATTCCATCTTTGATCATATGGCGGGCGGCCGCTCCGGCGCACAGCATCTGCGCGGAAAACAGCTGGGCTGTCATGAATCTCAAGTCCTCCGGCGTCGCGTTCAGAATGCTGAACCGCCGATCCTTGGCCGCATTGCAGACGATCACGTCGATCCTGCCAAAGTCCTCATGCACCTTGTCTACCGTGTTCGCGACGTGGTCCAGATCCTCCATGCAGGCGCGGTATTTCCTGCATCGTACACCGCTTCCTTCGATCCTTTCGACAGTATCCGCGGCGCCTTCCTCGTATTCCCGATATGTGAAGGCAATGTCGTAGCCTTTCGCGGCCAAGGCAAAAGCCACACCTTTGCCGATGCCCCGGGACGCACCCGTCACCAAGGCGACTTTTCTATTCTCCATCGTCGTTTCCTCTTTTATTGCAGCGGCTGGAAACACAGCGGTCCTTCCAGTTCCACTTTGACGACCGTATCGATTGGATCCGGGCAGGTCTCCGGCAGGATCACCCGGAAGCGATACTCGTTCCGCGCGATCTCATAGGATTGGATGAATCTGAGCGGTTCTCCTGTCGTAAGCAATTGCACGCTCTTGACCTTGACCGGCATATCCACGACGATAATCTCGTGGGGGAAACGCGGGTAGTTGAAAACATGCAGGTACAGAGTCTGCCCGCGCAGCGTGATCTGGCCGAAACGCAGCTGGTAGGAATAGTCCGGCACAGCTTCACATGCGTAGATGCTTTCTCCGTTTTTCTGCATCCAGGCACCGACCTCTTCCAGCACTTTTGAGCTGCCTTCTGGGACCGCTCCGGTCCCGTCCGGTCCGATGTTCAGCAGCAGATGTCCACCCTTCTGAACGATGGTGACCAGTTTGTGCTGGATCGTTTCCGCACTCTTCCACTCATGATCCCGCTCCGAGTACCCCCAGGTATTGTTCATGGTCGTCGGTGTCTCCCAAGGCTTATGGAAGGACAGCACCGGTGTTTCATTATCCGGGATCTCGCGGAAATCACCCAGGTCATAGCCCACCCGGCCACTGACCAGGCAGTCCGGCTGCAGTTCTTTGACATAATCCCGCAGCTCCTGACACAGTTCTTTCGGCATGGTATAGGGCGTATCGAACCACATCATGCCGATGGGTCCGTAGCCTGTCAAAAGCTCCTTGACCTGCGGCTTGACCTTGTCGCGGAAATACTTTTCGAAATCCTTCTCCCGATCCGGGCCGAAGTCCCAGTCATTGCCCCATCCATTTGGATCAGCCCAATCCTGCATCTGGGAATAATAGATGCAGAACACGATGCCATGCTTTTGGCAGGCCTCTGCCAGCTCCTTCACCGCATCCCGGCCGAAGGGCGTATGAGCGATATTATATTCCGACACCTTGGAATAATACATGCAGAAACCATCATGGTGCTTGGCGGTGAACACCAGATACTCCATGCCCCAGCGCTTCGCGTTCCGTACGATCTCATCCGCATCGAAGTTTTCCGCTGTAAAACGATCCATAAGCTTGCGATATTCTTCGAACGGGATCCGCGCGTTCTTCATGATCCATTCCGCGCCGTAGGGCACTTCCTGGCCTTGATAGACCCCGCCCATCAACGCATATAAGCCCCAATGGATAAACATACCATACCGAGCTTTGTCGAACCAATGTGCATCCATGATCTCTTCCCTGCCTTTCGCCTGCATTATAGCATGAATTCTTTTCGTCTAAAAGGTATAAAAGAAAACGATGCTGAAAAAACAGCATCGTTTTCTTTTATTACTCTTTGCTTCGGGCCGAGAACATCCCATACTCTTTAGGTACGCACAGAATCCCATCTCTCATGTGTGCTTCCAGGACTTTACGTACCGTCTCGCGCGGTAATCTCTGAAGCTCCGACAGGCCCTGCAAAGACGCGATATAATCCAACAGATCATCAAGATCGGTCACTGCCAACGAATCTTCATAATTGAATCTTTGTACTTCTTTGAAATACGTTTGCAGCTTCTCCTGCCCGTTCTGTAAGGTAAAAGAATAGATACGCGGCTGGCCGACATGGTATTCGCTGAATAGACTTTCGATGTATTCCATCATGCCATTTTCTCCAAATGTCGCACAATAGAATGCCCCTCCCGGTCTCAGGACTCTTCGCACCTCTTGTAATGCCTTGTCCAATTCCGGGACATGATACAGCATCATGTTCGCGATCACCACGTCGAAAGATCTGTTCGCGTATGGGATCTTCTGGATATCCACCACGGCGTACTCGATGTCTGCCACGCCGCGCAATGTCCTTCCGGCTTCTTCCAACATGCTTTCAGACAGGTCGGTCAAAACCAGACGTCCGCATTTTCGAATGAGATCCTCGTGGCCTGCCCACATACTGCCGGTGCCGCAGCCCAGTTCCAACACGGACATTCCTTCTTCGATCTGATAATGCGAAAGGATCCAATGACCGAACCCCTGCTTGTTCGTGGAATACTTTTCATGGATCGAAATACGAGTATCCAATTTCTTCGTCGACCTATATTGATCCTCCACGATTTCCACATGAATCTGACCCAAGATCTCGCTGATCAAGGCTGCTTTGGAGGCGGTATACGACTCGCGGTCCTCCGCAAAAGGCTTCGCCAAAGATTCTTTCAAATCCGAATATCGTTTTGCGATGTCCGGATGCGCGTTCAGATGATCCCTGAAATTGATATAGTTGTTCCAGGCTTCACTGCCCCAGATGACCACATGGATGAAATGGGTGCGGAAGCCACTGTCAGGATCTCCCATGATATACAGAATCTGCCCAGGACGATCTTCTTTGCGGTACAGGATCCCCTGCGCCGCAAGCTCTGCATCATGGGCCCTCATTTTCGCGAAATCGGTGACACCTACGGCGATATCGATGATGGGCTTAGCCAGGATCCCCTGGATGGAGGTACTGCCCACATGCTGGATATCGACCACATCCTCTTTCAGGATCTGCCGCATCGTACGGATCGTCTCTTCCGCGATGGTCTCCCACTCTTTCTGATGGGCTTCCAGCCGGACCTTGCCTCGATACAGTCCCACAGACATGGCTTAAGCCTCCCCTTTACATCGTCTTCAAGATCCGGATCGCATCTGCCACCGCGCACTGCTCACAGGGGACCGTCCTGACGTGCTGCAATGTAAAAGCGGGATCTTCGGCCAGCAGAGAACTTTCCGGCACGAATGCCAGGTCCGCCGCCGCAAGCATTGCAAGGTCGTTCGGCGCATCACCGATCGCGACCAGGAACCTGCGTCCCATGATCTCCATCAGTTTTCTGGCAGAGCGACCTTTATCCACGTTTTCCGGCGCGATCTCATACATGATCGGCAGAGAGCGGATGCCGCTGAGGCCGTAACGTTCCATTTCCTGTTGGACAAGGTCCATCGTCTCCGGTTTCAATTCGACACTGGCAAGCGTCACTTTGGTCCATGGGACCGGAATGTTCCGCAGCGGAGGATGCAGCTGCTCCCCAAAGGGGATCGGCGTCCTGGACAGTCGATCATAGATCTCGTCCGGGACGTAGACCCGGTCCACCGTCTCGATCAGCACCAGGCAGTCTTCCGGCAGCGTATCGAACATTTCGATGATCTTTCGCTGTGTCTCCTCTGCGATGAAGGAGGACCACAGCACCTCATCTGCCACACTGTCATAGATGACAGCTCCGTTACCTAAAATAAACGGGGCGTTGACAGGTACGCCTTCAAAGCTTTCACGCCACTCTCGCTTACCGCGGCCGCTGGCTATGGTGAATGCACCGCCCGCTTCCGCGAAAGCCCGGATCGCCTCGATATTCTCCTGCGGCACCAGGTGCTTTTCGCCGGTCAATGTATTATCGTAATCTGAAACAAATAAAATTTCTGAAAAGTCCATATGTATCTTTTACCTGAACAATCCTTTGTATACCAGATCCCGTACGCGCGGATGGATCGTGCCGTAAACTTCTCCAAAGCCCATCACGTGCTGCGCGTAGAAGATACCCACATGGTTCATGGGATCCACAGCGGCAAACGCGCCAGCCGCACCGTCCCAGCCGAATTCACCGATCGGCGCCCATCCCGGATCCTGATCCACTTTCACACGGACGCCCAGTCCGTAAGAATACTCCAGGAAACGTCCTTTGCGGAAATCCAGCAGCTGATCGCCCGTGAGGACGGCATTCGTGAACATCATGACCGTGTTTTCGTTCAGAATACGGACACCGTTACGTCCCACACCACCGCAGGCCAGCGCTTCCACGACTGCAGCATAGCCGTTGACCGTTCCATTCAGCGATGCACCGCCGCTCTCATAATTCGGGGACAGGTGGAAGCCCATGTTCTGTCCTTCCGGCACCGGCTTGATCCAACGGGTCTCCGGGTCATAATAGTACATGGCAGCCAGATGCTTCTTCTCTTCCGGCGTCATATGGCAGGTCAACGTGGTGACGCCCAGAGGGCCGAAGACGTGATTCTGCATATAATCACTGTATCGTTCTCCGCTGATCACTTCGATCACAGCGGCAATGACGTCATGTCCCAGAGAATAGCGGTAGTGGGTGCCGGGCTCATACAACAGCGGCATCTTCGCCATGGCCGCGACCACTTCCCGGGTATTGGCGTCCGGCTTCTCCTTCAGCAGTGTCTGGATCGCGTCGGAACGCATGTCATAGGTCAGGCCGGCGGACATGGACATGCAGTCGATGATCCGGACCTGGTTTTTGGAGAAGTGACTGGGTTCATCGATATGCGGATTGAAAGCCTCGCCGCCCTTCGACTGCCAGTCGGCATTCATGACCCGCATATGGGTCCATTCCGGCAGATACTTGCCTACCGGATCATACAGAGAAGCTTTGCCCTGCTCCACCAACTGCATCATGGAGACCATGGTCATCAGCTTCGTACAGGAGTACAGCTGGTAGTAATCCTCCTCGGAGACCGGCACCGTGCAGGCTGCGTCGCTGTAGCCGACCATATGCCGGTAGACCGTCTCATGGTCTTTCGTGACGATCACGTCCAGTCCCTTGATCCCATACTCTTCTTCCAGTTGATCCAGATAACTTGTCAGCAGATGAAAATTCATAGCACACGCTCCTTTCTGAAAGCTTTTTACAAGGTGTACGTAGCAGCATCAAGAAACGGCCGATCCTTGACCAGTTCCAGCCGCGCGGCCAGCATGGCTTTTTCCTCATCGGTGATCGGATGTGCCAGCAACTCGTCGATGTTTTCCACAGCAAACTTGAAATGATCAAAATTGCCCGGTGGGACGATTGAATCGACGCCCAGCGACAGGGTGTATCTCACTGCCGCCTTGAGCATCTCCGGCTCTTCATCGATATCGAAGGGTTTGCACCAGGATTTGGGATACTTGGAGCTATACCGCTCTTCTTCATCCCACGCTCTCTCGATCATGGACTTCATACCCAGGACACCCATGCCTTTGGCCTTTGCCGCCGGGATCAGCGTGCCGGCCATGCCATGCGCCATATGCATGTGCCAGTTGACCGGGAACAGGACGGACGCGAAATCGAACATCTCGATCGCCTTGAGCGCCGCTTTCTCCCCATGCGCCGTGAAACCGATCTGACGGATGACGCCTTTTTTCTGCATCTCGACCATCAATTCCATGATGCCGCCGGGGCCGAAGGCCTGCTCGATGTCTTCCATGGTCGTGATCCCATGCATCTGGTAGATATCAAAGTAATCCGTATGCAGGAGGCGGAGCGATTCCATGAGCTCCTTTTCCGCACCCTCACGCAGGCGCTCTGTTGTTTTGCAGGCCAGATATACGTCCTTGCGATACGGGACCAGGGAATTCCCCAAAAGCTGCTGCGCGTCACCATAGGCTGGTGCCACGTCGAAATAATTGATGCCATGATCGATCGCCCAACCGACGAACGCATCCGAATGTGCCTGACCGTCGCCCGGCATGACCGCTTTGTCGAAGTGTTTCGATGATACGACGCCTCCGTAGAACACGGAAGAGATCTTGAATCCTGTTTTTCCTAAATCATGATACTGCATAGTATGACTCCTTTATTCTCCCCTATATGACCCATTTTCTATGATTCTACTACCGTGCGGCAAAAGTTGTCAATTACAACACTTTCAGGACCCCATCCTGTACGTCCATCTTGCGCACGCGTGCGGTCCTGGCTTCGACATACCCATCTTGTCCAGCTGTTCCATAGTCCCGGCCATGGTAAATGATATAATACGCACCCTTCCAGAAGATCACACTGTTGTGGCCCGTGCCCTCTTCTTCCTCGTTCTTGATCAACACTGGGGCGAAGGCACCGGCCTGGGTGTGCTTCACATAGTCTAACTTCGTCAGATCCTGCTCAGTACTTTGCGCGGCAGCATAGCCGATGTGATAGCTGTCATCCTGGAAGCAGCCCCCGCTGTACATGACATACTGCCAACCCTCTTTCTGGAACCAGAACGGCCCCTCGATAGTGTGCCAGATGATCCCGTCTTTGCAGTTCGGAGGATAGATCTCCTCATCGAAGGTGGGAATGGTCTTCTCCACTGGCTGATACGCAGGCGTCCAGGGATCGAGCAAACGGTCCACATAGACCCGCACGCCCTTGCGGCCTTCTCCCAGGTATTCCTTCACATACCAGAGGAACAGACCCGCATCCGTCTCCACCACATGGGAATCGATCGAAAAATGATCGAACAATCTTTTTTCCTGTGTGAAGGGTCCCAAAGGCGTGTCCGCCACCGCTACATGCAGGTTTTCAAACGTAGTGTCCGTATCGAACGAGACGTACATATAGTACTTTCCCTGATACCGGATCACCGAAGGCGCCCAGAATGCGTGCCCGTCCCGGAACCGGGTCACGATACCCTCATAATGCCAAAGTCCGAACAGGTCGTCGGCAGAATAGGCTTCCACACCTGCCTGCGCAGTCACATACAAGTACAATTTACCTTGATCCTCAAAGATAAAAGGATCCGGCTGGGATCTGTCTGCGACGTCAAACTTAAGTTTCATCATAGGGTCCCTTTCTCTGCGCCATATCGATATTCTTGTTCTTCTTTTTCATTCGCGGTCAGGCCGAACACCCTGATCACCTTATCTGCGACTTCGTCTGGTGTCAGATTTGTGTTGTCGATCTTCAGGTGATGCTTGAACAAAAACACGTCGGGCTCTGTGTTCAGCTGATACCGCTCTGTATCCCGCAGCAGGTTGTCCCGGCTCCAGGCCACGTCCCGCTTGGAGACCTTCATCGCCATGCGATGGGGCGATTCATTTCTCGCGAGCCGGGTCTTCAAGTCCGCGCTCAACTCGACGAAATAAAAGTGCCCGCCCTTTCTCCGGAACTTCCGCTCCAGGCTCTTCAGATAG
>JAFVHC010000120.1 GCA_017474705.1 Bacillota bacterium | reverse complement strand
GGTAGCCTTTGGCATACTTCACCGGATATCCGCCGGATGCCAGTACGATGCACACTGCAGCATTATCCTCCCAAGCGATCGGCACCTGGTCCAATGTACCATCGATGCAGGCTTCGAAAATGTCTACGAGATCGCCCTTCAGCCGCGGCAGCACGACCTGTGTCTCCGGGTCGCCGAAACGCGCGTTGTATTCCAGGACTTTCGGACCATTCGGTGTCAGCATCAACCCGAAGAAAATGATACCCTTGAACGTGCGGCCTTCTGCCTGCATGGCGGCGACCGTCGGTTTGAAGATATGTGCTTCACAGAAGGCAGCGATCTCAGACGTATAGTACTTGCTGGGTGAAAACGTCCCCATGCCGCCGGTGTTGAGCCCTTGGTCATGGTCGAATGCCCTCTTGTGATCCTGCGCGCTGACCATGGGTCGGATGGTCGTTCCATCGCAGAAGGACAGAACGGAAACCTCCGGACCGGTCATGAATTCCTCGATGACCATGCAGTCACC
Source organism: Bacillota bacterium (assembly GCA_017474705.1). Lineage (GTDB taxonomy): Bacteria > Bacillota > Clostridia > Lachnospirales > Bianqueaceae > RUG159. Next base: position 6,518 of record JAFVHC010000120.1, on the reverse strand, counting down.
GGCGCTGCCGAACTTCTTAGAGACCATGATCTCGTCGACGCCGGCCATCGCTTCTTCTTCGTTATTACAGATCAGAACGCCCTTACCGAGTGCAAGGCCGTCGGCTTTCAGCACGATGGGATACGTGTCATGCTCTTTGAGGAACGTCTTGGCAGCCTCGCTCTCGGTGAATTCCCAAAAATCCGCCGTGGGGATGCCGTATTTGTGCATCAACTCTTTGGAGAAAGCCTTGCTGCCTTCCAGGATCGCCGCGTTCTTGCGAGGGCCAAAGACACGCAGGCCCGCTTCTTCAAAAGCATCGACTACACCCAGCATCAACGGGTCGTCCATACCGATGACCGTCAGGTCGATCTGCTTCTCTTTCGCGAAATCCACCAACGCGGGGATGTCCGTTGCCGCGATCTTGACACACTCAGCATCCTGCGCGATACCGGCATTGCCTGGCGCACAGAAGATCTCGGTGCATTTCGGACTCTGTTTCAGTTTCCAGACGATCGCATGCTCGCGTCCGCCGCTTCCTACGACTAATATCTTCATGATCTTTCCTCTATCGTGACTTTATGATCTTCCACATGCATCCTGCCTTCCGCCAGCAGTTCCACCGCCCGCGGAAGCAGCTTCCATTCGGCCTGTTCCATGATCCGGCGCTGCAGCACTTCCGGCGTGTCCCCCTGCTCGATCTCGACCGCTTTCTGCAGGATGATCGGGCCGGTATCTGTACCTTCATCTACAAAATGGACCGTCGCTCCGCTGACCTTGACGCCGCGGGCAAGCGCCGCTTCATGCACCTTGAGGCCATAGAATCCATCTCCGCAGAACGAAGGGATCAAGGACGGATGCACGTTGATGATGCGCATCGGAAAAGCTTCCGTCATGGGACGGGACAGCACGACCAGGAATCCGGCCAGGACGACCGCTTCCACCTGCCGCTCCTTGAGCAGATCCCGCAATGCGACATTATAACTATCTGTATCGGCAAAGCGCACCGTGGGCAGGTACAGGGCTTCGACTCCCTGCTGCCTGGCGCGTTCCAGCGCATACGCCTTCTTACGGTTGCTTACCACACAGATGAACTCGACTTCAGGCATCTCTCCGCGGGCTTTTGCATCGAACAATGCCTGCAGATTGGTACCCCCGCCGGATACCAGGACCGCTGTTCTCATGACAGGACCGCCTCCGGCGCTTCGGCATCGGATGCCTCTACATGACCGATCACAAAAGCCTTCTGTCCGGCTGCTTCCAGTGCTTCGACCGCTTTTTCCGCATCCTCGGCGGCAACTGCGATCAGCATGCCGATGCCCATGTTGAAAGTATTGAACATGCCGTGCTCACTGACTTCACCGGTCTTTTGCAGCAGACCGAAAACAGGCGGGATATCCCAGGTACCTTTCTGAATGACTGCTTTGGTATGCTTCGGCAGCATCCGCGGGATGTTTTCATAAAATCCCCCGCCTGTGATGTGGCTGATGGCCTTGATCGCGACCGCTTTGCCAAGCGCCTCCACCGCCTGCACGTATATGCGCGTCGGAGTAAGGAGCGTCTCGCCCAAAGTCGCGCCGAGTTCCGGATAATACGCGGCCAGACGTTCCTTCGCGTCAGCCTCGTCCAGGCCGAAGACCTTGCGCACCAGCGAAAAACCATTGCTGTGCAGTCCGGTAGATGCCAGACCGACCAACGCATCGCCAGCGCAGACCGTACTTCCATCGATCACTTTCTTTTTATCCACGATACCTACGGAGAATCCGGCGATATCGTACTCATCGACGGGCATCAGTCCCGGATGCTCGGCCGTTTCACCGCCGATCAGAGCACTGTGGCTCTGCACGCAGCCTTCTGCCACGCCCTTGACGATATCTGCGATCTTCTGGGGGTCGTTCTTGCCGCAGGCGATATAATCCAGGAAGAACAAGGGGGAAGCTCCGCAGCAGATGACATCATTGACGCACATTGCGACGGCATCGATACCGACGGTATCATGCTTGTCCAGCAGGAATGCCAGTTTGACCTTGGTGCCGACACCATCGGTGCCGGAGACCAGGATCGGCTCCTCCATGTCCAGTCCTTTCAGTGAAAACAGACCGCCGAAACCGCCGAGGTCGGTGACCACACGGTCGTTCATGGTGCGCTGCACATGCGCTTTCATCAGTTTGACCGCTTCATACCCTGCTTCGACGTTCACGCCGGCATTTGTGTACTCGATCGCCATTTTATATCTCCTTTTGATCGTATTTGACTGATAATATTGTACCTGTTTTTGAAAGAGCTTGTCAATACGGAGGGCTTATTCTCCGCCGGTCAAAAAGTACCAAAATATCTTCTTTGCTTCTTCCAGATGTTGTGCATTGGCCGCAAATCCGATGTACGTCGGCTCTCCGCTGATGATCTTCCGGACGTTGAAGTTTCCGGAAATATCCATATAAACGGCTGTGGATCCAACTGGATGGGATAGCCGTTATCATCATAATCTCCCGGGCCGACCTCGATGATGCAGGAGTCCGCATCCTCCTGGACATATCCCAGTTCGCGGATCCGATCCAGCTCTTCTTCTGTAAATACGTCCGTGAGCGGCATCAGATAGGAGTTATAGGCATCCGCCTGCATAGCCAGCGAATCCCCGATGACCAGATCGATGCTCTTGGCCGTCATCATCGCCAGCATCTTCATGGCAGAAGCATATTCGTCCTCACCGTTCCCCATGGAATCCAGCCCCACCTGGTTCGTGATCACTTCGACTTCATGCTTCTTGTCGAACAATTCAGGGAAAGGTTCCTTCAGGCTCTTGCCCAACTGTACCGCTGCCACACCATCGATCTCTATGGAATGGAACGTGATATTGACAGAAGGCTTTTTCGGCGGGTTGATCACATAATGGTTCAAACACCATCCCAAAATGAATAGCCCAACGAGACCCAGCAGGATGGGCATACGATAATACTCCTTGATATGCTCCCTTTTCTGTGCCCAGGTCATTTCTTTGAAGGCTTTTTTCTCTTTTTCCTTCTCGTAATCCAGCATTGGTTTCCCTCCTGAATTCCTTAGAATACCGGTTTGATATCACCGAACACGTCTCTGAGCACCTGTGACAAGGTCCTGAGGGCTTTGATCTCTATGTCCTGGTATTTGTCCTGCACTTCACGCCGCAAAGCTCCTGCAGGAATATAGACCCGTTTGAAGCCCATCCGCTGCAGTTCGCGGATCCTGCTTTCCATCTGCGGCACTTTCTTCAGTTCTCCCGTAAGGCCAACGTCGCCGATGAACACGTGATCCACCGGGATGCTTTTCCTCAGCGAGGAGGATACGATCGCCAGGATCACGGCAAGGTTGGCCGACTGCTGGTTGAGCTTCAGCCCGCCGGTGGTCTTGATCACGACGTTTTTATCATATAACGGCTGACCGCCGCGCTGCTCCAGGATCGAAATGAGCGTGGATAGCTGATCGCGCTTCATGCACTCCGAGATGCGGGACGGATACGGCGTAAAGCTCTGGGAAACCAGCGCCTCGACCTCAGCGATGACAGGCCTGGTGCCCTCTTTGACGACCGTGAGTGCGCTTCCTGTAACTTCCTGCCCCACCGCTCTGCGCGTCATGAAATACTCGGAAGGATTGTCGATCGCCTTAAGTCCATCTTCCTCCATCGTGAAGAAGCCCATCTCTCCGGTGCTGCCGAAACGGTTCTTGGTCGCGGACAGCATGCGCAGTTCCTCTCCGTTGTCCGCTTCCATATAGAGCACGGTATCCACCATATGCTCCAGTGAACGGACACCAGCAAGTTCATCGTCCTTGGTCAGCTGACCGGCCATGAGGATCGCCCGTGGATGGTCCGGATCCTTCGCAAGCTTCATCAGCGTCTGCGTACATTCCATGACCTGCGTCGGTGATCCCGGACGGGATGCGTTCTCGTCCAGCGCCATCGTCTGGATACTATCGATGATCATCACTGAAGGATCCGTCTCCTGGACAGCGCCAAGGATCTGATTCATACTGGTCGTTGCATAGACCCAGATCTTAGGATGGATGCCGGACAGGATGCGCTCAGCACGCCGACGGATCTGGCTCTCACTTTCTTCCCCGGAGATGTAAAGGACGGTGTGCCCCTGCTCCGCTATGCATTGCGCAGTCTGCAGCAGCAGTGTGGATTTGCCCGCACCGGGTTTGGCCGCGAGGATCAATAAAGAATCCCGGACCAGTCCGCCGCCGAGCACGCGATCGAATTCTCCGATGCCGGTGACATACCGGCGGCTGCGGTCCGCAGTGATATCTTTCAGAGGCCTGAGCTCTTTCGGACGTACAACCTGCGTTTTAGCCCGCGCTGGCGCTGCCTCCTGCGGCAAAGCCTCCACTTCCTCCAGGGTATTCCAGCTGCCGCACTGGGGGCACTGCCCCATCCACTTGGAGGACACGTACCCACAGGACGAACAGATATAGCTTTCTTTTTTCTTCGCCATGATGCTCCTGTTATTTGTTGAAACTCAGTTCTTTCGTTCCATCATGTTCAATGACGCCGACCGTGATCTGATCGCCCTCCTGGATAGCTCCTTCAAGGATCTTCTCGGCCAGCACGTCTTCGACTTTGTTCTGCAGCGCGCGTTTGAGCGGACGGGCACCGAAGGCAGGATCGAAGCCTTCTTTGGCCAGCAGCGCCGTAGCTTCATCATCGATCTCCAGTGCGATCCCGACGTTCTCCTGCACCCGCTCAGCCAACTGCCGGAACAACAGTCGAACGATATCACGGATATGTTCTTCGCTCAACATATGGAAGACCATGATCTCATCCAGGCGGTTCAGGAATTCCGGACGGAACAGCCGTTTGACCTCTTCCATGACGTTGTGCTGCATCTGCTTATACTCGTGCTTCGCATCATGATCCGTAACGAAGCCTAAGTCCTTCGGAGCCACGATATTGCGCGCTCCGGCATTGGATGTCATGATGATGACCGTGTTCTTGAAGTCCACGACCCGGCCCTGCGAATCCGTGATGCGGCCATCATCCAGCACCTGCAGCAGGATGTTGAACACATCCGGGTGCGCTTTCTCGATCTCGTCGAAAAGGATGACGGAATAGGGCCTGCGGCGGATCTTTTCGCTGAGCTGACCGCCGTCCTCAAACCCTACGTATCCCGGAGGTGAACCAATGAGCTTGGAGACAGAATGCTTCTCCATATATTCGCTCATATCGACGCGGATCAGCGCGTTTTCATCGCCGAACAGAGCCTCTGTCAGAGCTTTGGAGAGCTCCGTTTTACCCACGCCTGTCGGACCCAGGAACAGGAAGGAACCGGTCGGACGTTTCGGATCCTTCAGACCGATCCTGCCGCGGCGGATGGCTTTGGCCACGGCGGCTACTGCTTCGTCCTGACCGATGATCCGGCCTTTGAGCGTCTGCTCCAGATCCCGCAGTTTTTCGCTTTCCTCCTGCGCGAGACGGGTGACGGGGATCCCGGTCCACTGAGCGACGATATCAGCGATCGTCTGCTCATCCACCACGTCGGTATCATGATTCTGGCCCTGCTCCCATTCCATCCGCGCCAGTTCCAGACGCTTGCGCAGCTGATTCTCCGTCTGCTTGATGGTGATCGCTTTTTCAAAATCCTCTGTGGAAACGGACTCTTCCTTTTCGCGCTTCAATTCCTCCAGCCGATCCTCCAGATCTTTGATCTCCGGCGGCATGGTATAGACACGCAGCCGGACTTTGGAACCGGCTTCATCGATCAGGTCGATCGCCTTGTCCGGCAGGAAACGGTCAGAAATATAACGCTTAGAAAGGCGTACCGCGGCCTGCACTGCATCGTCCGTGATGGTCACATTGTGGAATGTCTCGAACTTGTCCTTCAGTCCCTCCAGGATGCGGACAGATTCTTCTTCCGTGGGTTCTTCCACCCGTACCGGCTGGAAACGGCGTTCCAGTGCCGCGTCCTTCTCCACATGCTTACGGTATTCATCCAACGTGGTAGCACCGATCAACTGGACTTCACCTCTTGACAAGGCCGGCTTCAGGATGTTGGAGGCATCCAGGGCGCCTTCTGCAGCGCCGGCACCGATCAGGGTATGCAGTTCATCCACAAAAAGGATGATGTCACCCGCCCGGTAGATCTCGCCCAGCACCTTGTTCATGCGCTCCTCGAATTCACCGCGGTACTTGGTCCCGGCGATCATCGAGGCCATATCCAGACTGACCACGCGCTTGTTCTTCATGCTTTCCGGTACAAGCCCATCAGCGATGCGCTGCGCAAGGCCTTCCGTGATGGCGGTCTTGCCCACGCCCGGTTCGCCGATGAGACAGGGATTGTTCTTGGTACGACGGCTCAGGATCTGAATGATGCGCTGGATCTCCTGTTCACGGCCGATGATCGGATCGAACAGATGATCCGCCGCCATGCGCGTGAAGTCCCTGCTGTACTTATCCAGGGTGGGGGTCCCTTCCTGCGGTTCACCCTCGTCCATACGCGGCATCTCATCCTGATGCCCGCCGCGGATCGCCTGGATCAGATGCCCGAAGATCGTCTGGGGGCTGACATTGG
>JAFVHC010000119.1 GCA_017474705.1 Bacillota bacterium | reverse complement strand
ATAGGATTCAGGATGGACACCCGTAGCATCCAGCGGCTGCCTGCCGTCACGGATACGCAGGAAACCGGCACACTGTTCAAATGCCTTAGGTCCGAGTTTCGGCACTTTGAGCAATTCCTTGCGGTTCTTGAAACTGCCGTTGGCTTCGCGGTATTCCACGATATTCTTGGCCAACGTCTTGGTAATGCCGGATATATAGGAAAGAAGCGATGCGGATGCCGTCTTCAGATCCACACCCACGCGGTTTACGCTGCTCTCTACCACACCTGTCAATGCCGCATCCAGTTTCTTCTGGTTCATAGCGTGCTGGTACTGCCCCACGCCGATCGACTTGGGATCGATCTTGACCAGCTCCGCCAGCGGATCCTGCAGACGGCGCGCGATCGATGCCGCGCTGCGCTGCCCCACATCAAACTGCGGGAATTCTTCCGTGGCCAGCTTGCTCGCCGAATACACACTCGCTCCCGCCTCGTTTACGATCACGTAGGAAACCGGACATTTCAGGTCCTTGATGAGTCCCACGATCACCTGCTCAGATTCGCGCGAGGCCGTACCGTTGCCCAGCGAGATCAGATCCACATTATATTTGTCGATCAGTTTCTTCAGTTCTGCCTTGGCTTCTGCCACTTTATTCTGCGGTGCTGTCGGATAGATCACCTTGGTATCCAGCACCTTGCCCGTCGCATCTACGACCGCCAGTTTGCATCCGGTACGAAACGCCGGATCCCAGCCAAGTACCACCTTGCCCGCGATGGGCTGCTGCATCAGCAGCTGTTCCAGATTGCGGCCGAATACGGAGATAGCTCCGTCCTCTGCGGTCTCGGTCAGTTCCGAACGGATCTCGCGCTCTACCGACGGCGCGATCAGACGCTCGTAAGCATCTTCGTAAGCACGTTTCAGGTGCGGCGTGGTATACGGATTATCCCGCACGATCACCTGCTTCTCCAGATAATGCAGGATCTGCTCTTCCGGAGCCACGATCTTTACCTGCAGGATCTTCTCCGCTTCCCCACGGTTCAGTGCCAGCACGCGGTGGCCAACCAGCTTGCGGATCGGTTCCGAAAAATCATAATACATCTCGTACACGCTCTCGGCTTCCTCATCCTTTGCCGTACTTTTCACCGTGCCTTCCTCCCAGGTCAGCTTACGGATCTTTGCCCGGTAATCCGCGTTGTCCGAGATCATCTCGGCAATGATATCTTCAGCACCCTGCAGTGCCGCTGCCGCATCCGGCACTTCATTTTCTTCGGATACATAGCGTTGTGCTTCTTTCTCCAGCGGCTCCTTTGCCATCTGCAAAAGGATCGTTGTTGCCAACCCTTCCAGTCCGCGCTTCTTCGCGATCTGTGCCCTGGTCACTCGCTTGGGTTTGTAAGGCCGGTAGAGATCTTCCAGCACCACCATCGTCTGTGCCGCTTCGATCTTTGCCTTCAGTTCATCATCCAGCTTGCCCTGCTCTTCAATACTGGCCAGGATCGTCGCCTTGCGCTCCTCCAGCCCACGCAGGTAGGTCAGCCGCTCCGACAGGTTTCGAAGCACTTCATCATTTAAGGATCCCGTCATTTCCTTACGGTATCTCGCAATAAACGGGATCGTATTTCCCTCATCGATCAGCTTTACCGTTGCCTCCACCTGCGAAAGCCTGATCTTTAACTCATCCGCTATGATCTGTTCAATGTTCATACTTTACTTTCTTGCATCCTCCAATCGTTTAGCATCTTCATTCAGAGAGTATACCAGACCTGTGACATTTTGCACAATATCCGCATTCTGCTCACTGATATCCAGCGTCTCGCTGGCGTGGGCAGACACCTCCTCCGAGATCGCCGACACCGTTTCAATGCTTTCCACGATGGACGCATTGGCCTGTGCCAGCCGGTCTACGGTCTGTTCCAGCGCTCCGGTCTGGGCGTTTGCCTCTTCGGTGCTGGCGGTGATGTGTTCAAAATTCTCTGCTACCTGTCCGGCGCAACCACTCTGCTCTTCGTTGTTTTCCATCAGCAGACTGATGGATTTCATTACCTCTTCCAGTTTTTCACTCAGATTGTCGATCAGGTTGGTGATATCATCCGTCGCCTGCGTCGTCTGTTCTGCCAGTTTGGATATCTCGCTT
>JAFVHC010000118.1 GCA_017474705.1 Bacillota bacterium | reverse complement strand
TTTCAGCAGGGCGATGAATTCATTGCCGATGGCGGGCAGGATATAGCGGATCGCCTGCGGGAAGATGATCTTCCTCATGGTCTGCAGCTTGGACAGGCCTAAACTGCGGCCGGCTTCCATCTGGCCCCGGTCCACCGCGTTGATGCCGCTGCGGATGAGCTCCGCCATGTAGGCGCCGGAGTTGATACCGAAGGTCAGGATGGCCACGGTGATCCCATTGGCCGATGCCATGATGACGAAGAAAAAGATGAGCAGCAGCACGACGACCGGGATACCACGGATCACGGTGACGTACACATCACACAAGGCGGCCAGCGGTTTCAGCGAACGGTTGTCCTCGGCGAAGTATTTGATGACGGCGATCAGCGCACCGATCGCGATACCGATGACCAACGCGCCGAGGGTGATGATCATGGTATTCTTAAGCCCCGTGATCAACAGCGGATATAGGTCCGTAGCAATAAAAGTGTCGTATAGTTTGTCAAACCACGCACTCATGAAGCAGATTCTCCCTTCAAACATAAACTTTCAGAAGTATAGTAAAAAACGGGATGCGTTGCAAGCGGCGCATCCCATTTCCTATAAGGCTTTTTTACTTGGTCGGAGCGGTGTACGGTGCGTTGTACTTCTCGAACAGGGCGGCGACGGTGCCGTCTTCTACCAGACCATTGACGATCTCGTTGATCTTGGCGACCAGTTCATCGCTGCCTTTCATGAAAGCGAAGGCGTAGGGTTCGGTGGTCATGGCTTCGTCCAGGATGATGAGCTGCTCACCATTCTCGGCATTGTACGCGGTGACCATCTCGGCAGCGGTCAGATCATCGATGACCCAGGCATCGACCTTGCCGGTGGTGAGGGCCAGTTCGGCGTCGGAGTTGGCCGCGAAAGCATCTACAGTGTAGCCATTGTCCATGCAGAACTGCTCGGCTGTGGTACCGGTCTGTACGGAGATCTTCTTGCCTTCCAGGTCAGCCTTGGACTTGATCGGGCTGTCTGCAGTGACGACGATGGCCTGTGCGGCCAGGCAGTACGGATCGGTGAAGAGGGTGTTCTTCTTACGTTTTTCTGTGACAGAGATACCGGACATACCGACATCATATTTACCGCTCTGCACACCAGGCAGTACGGATTCGAAATCGACCTGCGCCAGTTCCATCTCTACGCCCAGCTCCTGGCAGACCATCTCCAGGATCTCGACTTCGATACCAACGACGGAACCATCATTCTGCAGTTCTTCAAACGGCGGGAAGTCCGGGCTGGTCGCAATGACGAGCTTGCCGGCCTTCTGGATGTCTGCGATCGTTTTACCTTTCTTGCCGCAACCGGTGACTACAGTAGCCAGGATCATGACGGCGATCAGGATGCTAACAAGTTTTTTCATTATAAATTCCTCCCAAATGTCGAACAATATGAATAATAATTCAAAATTGCGCGAATATGCAAAAATTATACGAGTACGATGCAGAAAAGTCAACGGTAATATGCAACAAAAAAGGTTGTGTTTCAAAGGAAAGGTTGGTATAATCGAACAGAAGTATAGTATCAGTATAGTAAAAAGGGGAATATACACGTGCTTAAGTTTATCCTCGCGCTTTGCGCGGGCAAATGTATCAGTGCCGCTATCCATATTCTGGGACCGATCCTGCATAAAAACGGCACCCATCTGCCGGGCAATATCGCGCTTAAGATCGATCCGTTGTTTTTGAAGCATATCGGCAGACCGAAGACCATCGTCGCGGTGACCGGGACCAACGGCAAGACCACGACCAACAATCTCATCATCGATGCGCTTGAGAAAAACGGATACAAGGTCCTGAGCAACCGCTACGGTTCCAACGTCAACTCCGGCATCGCTACGGCGCTGCTGCAGGGCGTGAATCTGTTCAATCGGACGAAATACCAGCTGGGCGTACTGGAAGTGGATGAACGCAGTTCGCTGCGGGTCTACAAATATGTGCATCCGGACTATGTCGTCGTCACGAACCTGATGCGGGATTCTTTGATGCGCAACGCGCACCCGCAGTATATCTTCGATATCATCGAGCAGTCCCTGCCGGATGACTGTACCATGATCCTCAATGCGGACGACCTGCTGAGCAACCGCCTGAAACCGGACAATGCGCGGGTCTATTACGGAGTCGGCCAGCAGCCGGGGGACAGTGCGACAGCCCGCAACCTCATCAATGATGTGCAGATCTGCCCGCGCTGCCACAGCAAGCTGCAGTACCACGTGCTGCGGTATAACTCCATCGGCCGGGCCGTATGCCCGCATTGCGGCCTGACGTCGCCGGAAGCGGACGTCTGCACGATGGATATCGACTATGAGAACCGGTTGCTGACCATGAAGGTCGGCAACGCTCCGGTCGAATTCCCGATGATCTCCGACAGCACCTTCAATATCTATAATGAAACGGCGGCCGTAGCAGTGCTGGATCAGCTGGGTTTGAGCCACGACAAGATCGCCCAGGCTTTTTCCACCATGAAGGTGGTCAGATCCCGTTACCGGGAGGACAAGGTGCGGGGCATCCGCATCCTTTCCACCATGACCAAAGGCTGGATCGCGCCGGCCTGTTCTGCTGTGTTCGACTATGTCAGCAAGCTGCCGGGCGAGAAGGAACTGATATTGTATCTGGAGGATCCCACGGATCCCATCTTCTACTCAGAATTGCTGGCCTATACCTATGAGACCGATTTTGAATTCCTGAACAAGGATAATATACAGAGGATCATCGTGATCGGCAAGCGGGCCAGAGACTTCTATCTGCGCATGCTGCTGGCGGGCATCCCGAAGGAGCGGCTGGCCTGGACGGAGACGATCGAGGGTCTCAAACGGTATCTGAAACCGAAATATGGCGTGGATATCCACATCCTGTACGATCTGCATCAGGCGATCCATTATGATCAGATCTTCACGAATGTAAAAGAAGCGATCGAGGAGGCCAAGCTATGATCCGAATAGAAATCCTGTATTCTGAGACCGCAAATCTGTACGGCGATAATTTCGGTATCGATTATCTGAAACAGTCTTTGGACGAGGTCGAGATCATCCGAACGGGTCTGACCGAGACACCGCGCTTCGTTAATGAATCTGTCGACCTGGTGTATATGGGTCCTATGCCTGAATCTTCCCAGGAACTGGTCATCGATGCTCTGCGGCCTCATATGGAAGCGCTGCGCCGCCGCATCGACGAAGGCAAAGTCTTTTTGATGACGGGCAATGCCTTCGAAGTGTTCGGGGCATATATCGAAAACGAGGACGGCACCCGCATCCCCGGTCTGGAACTGTTCGGCGGATATGCCAAGCGACGCATGATGGACCGTTTCAACGGTATGTTCCTGGGCAGCCTGGATGATGCGGACGGCAAGGAACTGAAGATCCTCGGGTTCAAATCCCAGTTCACGCATTTCTATGGGGATACCGGTGTCAATTATGCGTTCAAGCGTCTGCGAGGCAAAGGACTGAACCCGGACGCGGAGGGAGAAGGGGTACGGATCAAAAACTTCATCGGCACCTACCTGATCGGGCCGCTGTTGGTCGTAAATCCCCTGTTTACTGTGTATATATTGAAGCTGTGCGGAATCAAGGATCCGCATCCGGCCTTCGAGGAAGCAGCTATGGACGCGTACAATGTACGTGTGAAGGAGTTCGAAGACCCCACAAAATCCTATTGAACACCAACGATCATATATAATTATAGAAAGGAGCGACCATCATGTCAGCGAACAATGCACATGGCGGTATCAACAGTCCCGGTTGGGAGCAGATGCGTCTGAACAAGGCAAGAGAAGCGCAGACCGAAGCGGAGAATGAAGGGCAGGAGCCGGATCGAAAGAAGATCCTCCGGAACAGGATCATCGCGGCGGTACTGATCATCATCTTTTTAGCTGCCTGCGCGTATTTCATCTTTTTCGCACCGATCGCTCCTGTAAATATGGGTTGATCAGAGAGGAGAACTATTATGCGTTATTCGATCGAGGGAGAACCATTGCCGGTCGTCATTCTGGAGACGGAAACCAATGAAACGATCCTCACCCAGCGAGGTGCCATGTCCTGGATGAGCAGCAATATGCAGATGGAGACCAATACAGCCGGCGGTGGCCTTGGCAAACTGTTCGGCCGCGCGCTCACGGGGGAAAGCATATTCCTGAACCGCTATACCTCTGTCGGCGGGCCGGGTCTCATCGCATTTGCGGCATGCTTCCCGGGCTCGATCCGGGCGTTCAACATTGCCCCTGGCCAGGAGATCGTTGCACAGAAGAAGGCGTTCCTGGCTTCTTCCCAGGGCGTGGAATTCTCCGTCTTCTTCCAGAAGAGATTCGGAGCTGGCTTCTTCGGCGGTGAAGGTTTCATCATGCAGCGTCTGTCCGGCAACGGCATCGCGTTCCTGGAATTTGACGGTTATACCAAAGAATATGTTCTGCAGCCCGGTCAGCAGATGATCCTGGATACCGGTTACCTGGCGGCGATGGATGCGACCTGCAGTGTGGATATCCAGACCATCAAAGGTGTCAAGAATATTTTTTTCGGCGGCGAGGGCATTTTCAATACAGTCGTGACCGGACCCGGCCGTATCTGGGTCCAGAGCATGCCGATCGCGCAGATGGCCAACGAACTGATCCCGTATCTGCCGACAAATACCTCCAGTAACTGATATGAAACGAAGTATAGCGATCATCATGCTGGCGGGCCTGCTGCTCGCCGGCTGTTCGAAAAAAGAAGTGGAAGCACCCGACGTTCCGGTGACCGATGCCGGGTCCTATATTGCGGCAGCGCAGTCGGTCACGGACCTGGGCTTTCGGTGGATCCTGCAGAAAGGCTGCCTTTCCCAGCTCGACAGCGGTCAGAACGTCATGATCTCGCCGCTGTCTTTGTATGCGGACCTGGCCATGGCCATGAATGGGGCAGAGGGCGATACTTTGGCTGAAGCCCTTGAAGTGATGGAGGCCGAGGACTTGTCTCAGATGAGTGCCATCTCCCTCTACGGCGGACTGAAAACAGTCAAGATCAGCAATTCCATCTGGATCAATGAGACATACGGCGCGCTGGATCCGGACTTCGTCAGCAGGATCCATTCTTTCCGGGCGGAAGCCTGCAGCCGTGCATTCAACGAGAAGACATGCCAGGAGATCAATCAATGGGTCGAAAAGTCGACGGATGGTATGATCAAGGAACTGCTCAAGGAGCTGGATCCCGGCGAAGTCATGCACCTGCTGAACGCGGTCTGCTTCGAAGGTACCTGGAACGTGCCTTATGAAGACTATGCGATCGACGAAGATGCGGTCTTCACCAACTACGATGGCGTTGAGCAAAAGATCACAGGTCTGAACTCATGGGACGACGGACGATATTTCGACCTTCTCGGCGCAGACTGCCTTGTTAAGGATTACGCGGATGATGGCCTGGCCTTCGTAGCCATGCTGCCGCCGGAGGGGACCAGCCCTGTGGAACTGCTGGAACAGGTCGACGGACAAAAGTTCGCAGAGGCGCTCAGGACCGCGTACAGTCCGGATTCCCTGATCAGCATGATCCCGGAATTCAAGTTCGATTGTACGATCGACGCAGGTCAGGATATGCAGGATCTGGGCATGAAAAGTGCCTTCGGGAAAGCTGAATTCACTAAGATCCTGAAGAGCGGAGATGCGCTCGCCATCTCAGCGATCACGCAGAAGACCCATATCGAGCTGGACCGAAAAGGGACGAAAGCTGCCGCGGTGACCGATATCGTGCTCACAGAAGGAGCAATGGAGGAAGAAGAGCGGGACATCAAGGAAGTCATCCTGGATCGTCCATTCGCTTTTGCCATCGTGGATCTGGAAAGTGGTATGCCATTATTCTTGGGCATCGTACAAACGATGGGGGAGTAACGAGATATGAAAGCTAATAGAAAGGCCTTGCTCGCACAGAGAGTTTTCCACCTCACACTGCTGGGGTGTATCTTGTTAGGCGTGGCCGCGCTGGTCATGGGCATGGTATTGTATTATTTCTCCATGTCCGGACAGAGACAGGATTTTACCCGAGATACGGCAGAGCAGGCTTTTCAATCCTTGGGCAGTGAAACGACCGCAGCCGCTTACGCTGATGAAGTCATGGATATCTACCGGGATACAAGTGCGGAAGATCGCCAAGAAGAAGCATATGCGGCCAGGATGCAGCAAATAGAAGAACGTCCGATCTACAAGGTGCTGCGCGGCCATATGGAGCAATTTCTGAATTACAATGACGTGTATGCTGCATACATCGGCATGCTGGATCCGGTGGACCGGAACGTGGTCTTCATCGTCGATCCGGATACGGAGGATCCCCGCCGCGTCGGACAATTTGAAAAAGTATCGAAAAAAGCGATCGATACATTTATGGAGACGGATCCTTCCGATAAGCCCTGCCTGATCGAGTACACCCGGGAATACGGCTGGATGTGTACGGCTGCAGTGCCTATACATAATATCCAGGGGGAGATCTGCGCCTTCGTTTTCGTGGACGCGACCTATGGAAACGTCATGGAAGGAATGCGGGAATTCGCTTTAGGTATCGGAGTCGCACTGCTGCTTTTGACCGCGTTGATCGCGACGATCCTGGCCTGGCGCATGAAAAAGACCGTGGTAGAGCCGATCAATTCCATCGCTGCCGCGGCCCAAAGTTATGTGGAAGACCGCAGGAACGGTGTGGAGACAGATGGTCATTTCGCGAAACTGGATATCCGGACCGGCGATGAAGTCGAAAACCTGCAGCAGGTCATGAACAGTATGGAGCAGGATCTGACCGAGATCGAAAATACATTGACTACTGTCACGGCAGAGAACCAAAGGATCGGTACCGAACTGGATCTGGCGCGCCGCGTCCAGGCGGATATGGTGCCGAATATCTTTCCGCCGTTCCCTGAACGTACGGATATGAATATCTACGCAAGCATGGATCCCGCCAAAGAGGTCGGTGGCGATTTCTATGATTTCTTCCTTTTGGACCGTGACCATCTGGGTCTGGTCATTGCCGACGTTTCCGGCAAAGGCGTCCCGGCGGCCCTGTTCATGATGATCTCCAAGATCCTGGTGCAGAACTACAGCATGATGGGCGGAAGCCCGAAAGAAGTGCTGGAGCGGGTCAATCAGCAGATCTGTCAGAACAACCGCGAGGAAATGTTCATTACGGTCTGGCTGGGGATCCTGGATCTGAAGAATGGTCATATGACCTGCGCGAATGCCGGTCATGAGTATCCCATCCTGATGCAGCCGGACTTCGGGTTCGAGATCATCAAGGACCGTCATGGCCTGGTCATCGGAGGCCTTGAGAGTGCCAGATATACGAACTACGAACTGAAGATGAAAAAAGGTGCCAAGCTGTTCGTTTATACAGACGGTGTGCCTGAAGCCACGAATGAGAGCGGAAAGCTGTTCGGTATGGACCGGCTGCTGGAGGTCCTGAACGAGGCGAAGGGTGAGAAGCCGCAGCAGATCCTGCAGGCGGTCCGCAATAAGGTAGACGGTTTCGTGGGTACGGCGCCGCAGTTCGATGATCTGACCATGCTCTGCCTGGAGTATTTAGGTCCCCGTCATCTGGTCAAGGAGATGACGAAGCCGGCACGGATCGAAAACATCCCTGTGATCACAGCTTTCATCAACGAAGAGCTGGAAGCCATGGACTGCCCGATGAAGGTGCAGATGCAGATCGAACTGGCGATCGATGAACTGTTCAGCAATATCGCGTATTATGCCTATGCCGGTGGTAAAGGAGACGCTACGGTGCGGTTCGAGCAACTGGAAGAAGAGCATGGCGTGATGCTGACTTTCATCGACAGCGGTATTGCGTATAATCCGCTGGAAGCGCCGGAACCGGACGTGACACTGCCCGCGGAGGAACGGCAGACCGGCGGACTGGGGATCTTCATGGTCCGCAAGACGATGGATGAAGTCTCCTATGAGCATGTGGACGGACGCAATATCCTGCGCATCAAAAAACTGTTCTGATCCTTGTGTGACAGATCTGTAATCGTACCGTAATGGTAATCGGCGTTTGATTATGGTATGATAGAGCCTGTCATAAGAAACGGGGATATATTAAAACAGACATATAGAAAGTGCCATCCGGGCCAGTATGTGACGTAAGCCACAGCGCCGGATGGCACTTTTTGTGTATCTGCTTGACGAACAATCAGAAACATATTAAACTGGAGAAAACGCAGAAAAAGAGGATGTTCATATGCGTATTCTACTGATCCGGCATGGGGATCCGGATTATGCCCACGATACATTGACGGAAAAGGGATGGCGCGAAGCCAGGGCACTGGCCGCCTATCTGAAAGACAAGGATATCACGAAATTCTACTGCTCCCCACTGGGCCGCGCAAAGGATACTGCCTCCCTGACATTACAGGCACGGGGGCAGGAAGCCGAGATCCTGGATTATCTGCGTGAGTTCTACGCGCCGATGCCGGATCCGGAAACAGGCGGCATGAGCATCTGCTGGGACTATCTGCCCAGGGAATGGATGGACGACCCGCTGCATTTCGACCCGGACCATTGGATGGAATCGGACCTGTACCGCGGACACGCGCCGGGACCGGCAGCCGTGGAAATTGGTAAAAAACTGGATGCATTGCTGGCGCGTCATGGATACGAGCGGACGGGCAACTACTACCGCGTCGTACAGGCGAACCATGATACGATCGCGTTGGTCTGCCACTTCGGCATCTCCTGCGTGCTCTTAGGCCATCTGCTGCATATTTCGCCGATCCAGCTGTTCCATCAGATCTTCATCTCTCCCACAGGGATGACGATGGTGGAGACGGAGGAGCGGGAAGAGGGCATCGCCCATTTCCGGATGCGCTATTTAGGTGCGACGCCGCATCTTCAGATGGCAGGGGAACCAGCCTCCGCTTCCGGCATGTTCAAGGAAACTTTTGCGGACCCCACGGACCGCATGGATATTTTCAAAGATTAAGTGGAAAGAGGATGATACCATGACGCTGACTGAGATCTTACGGGATTCCAAGCGGATCGTATTCTTCGGCGGGGCCGGCACCTCGACGGAAAGCGGCATCCCGGATTTCCGTTCACAGGACGGACTCTATCACTTGCAGTATGCCTGGCCGCCGGAACAGATCCTGAGCCACACCTTCTTTATGGAGCAGCCGGAAGAATTCTATCGATTTTATAAAGACAAGATGAGCTTCCCCGGCGCTGAGCCTAATGCCTGCCACAAAGCACTGGTCAAGCTGGAGCAGATGGGGAAACTCTCCGCCATCATCACCCAGAATATCGACGGCCTGCATCAGAAGGCGGGCAGCAAGCGGGTGCTTGAACTGCACGGTTCGATCCATCGTAATTACTGCATGCGCTGCGGAAAATTCTTTACCTTCGAGGATATCATGGCCAAACCCGGTGTGCCGCGCTGCGACTGCGGCGGGATCATCAAACCCGACGTGGTCCTGTACGAGGAAGGCCTGGACGGCGATACCATCGAGCAGGCGGTAGAAGCCATCGAAACGGCGGACACCATGATCATCGGCGGCACTTCGCTGGTGGTATACCCTGCGGCGGGCATGGTCCGCTACTTCCGTGGACAGCATCTTGTGCAGATCAACCGCGACAGGACCTCTGCGGATCGTTACTGTGAGCTGAGCATCCATGATTCCATCGGCAAAGTCCTGGGGGAAGCAGTCGATGAGATTTGATTGGAAAACCGACATCAAGCGTCTGGTGATGGTGGTCATCGCCTCCTTCGTCATGGCGCTGAACATCAAGAGCTTCGTACGTACGGGCAACCTGTTCCCCGGCGGCGCGACGGGACTGACGCTGCTGGTGCAGCGGCTGTTCCAGCTGTACGCCCATAAGGAGATCTCCTACACGTTGGTCAACGTCTTGCTGAATGCTTTCCCCGTCTACATCGGGTTCCGCTTCATCGGTAAGAAGTTCACCTTGCTGTCCTGTCTCATGATCTTCCTGACCGGTGTCTGGACGGATATCCTGCCGGGCTTCGTGATCACCCAGGACATCCTGCTGATCAGTATTTTCGGCGGTATCATCAACGGGGCGGTCATCAGTTTCTGCCTTTCTGCGGACGCCACCACCGGAGGCACGGACTTTATCGGCATCTTCCTTTCGGAACGCAAAGCGATGGATTCCTTCCCCATGGTGCTGGGCATCAACGTGGTCATCCTGGGCGTGGCCGGATACTTCTTCGGCTGGGACCGAGCGCTGTACTCGATCATTTTCCAGTATGCCTCCACCAACGTGATCCATCTGCTGTACCGCAGATATCAGCAGGGCACACTGTTGATCGTGACGGAAAAGGCAGAAGAGATCTGTAAAGAGATCTATCATCTGTGCCACCATGGCGCAACGATCATCAATGCTGAGGGATCCTATGCCCATCAGCAGCACCAGGTCGTATATTCGGTCGTCTCGCGGTCAGAGACGGGCGAGGTCATCCAGAAGGTCAAAGAGATCGATCCGCAGGCTTTCATCAATATCGTGGATACAAGACAGATCTCGGGAAGATTCTATTTCAGGCCGGAAGATTAGAAGGGTATGATATGAAGATCAAAACCTATTATGAACTCCCGCAGGGGGTACGCACCTTCATCTGGGTGATGCTCTGCCTGCTGAATATCCTTGTCGTGTTCATGGCCTGTCTTACGTCGGCACGTTCGGTGCAGGGCTACACCCTGGCCGTCACCGGTTTCGTCCTTCTGCTCATGACCTATGCGCATGAGAAGGAACGCCGCAAGTTCCTGGCGTGGCCGCTGATCGCTTATGCGTTCTATTCCATCCTGGTGTGCATCCATTCCTTCATCATGCACATGCGGTATCGGGATGTTTACCAGGCGATGGTGGCGAAAAACGGCATGCTGCCTTACGCAGACTCCTATGTGCCGCTCATCCTGGGCGGGATCTCGATCGTTACGACCGTCGGTCTGGGGTTCCTGGCCCATTACAAGAAGACCGAGACCAAACGGCTCATGCAGTTGAGCTTTACTTTTAACCTGATCATCTTTCTGATCATGTTCATTATCTAAGAGGGATCCATGAAACCGGAAAACAAGAAATTCTACAAAGGCCTGGCGGTGATGGTGCTGCCGATGGCCATCCAGAACCTGCTGACTTCCCTGGTCAGTGCTTCCGATGCGTTGATGCTGGGCCTTCTGGACCAGGACGCGCTCTCCGCGATCTCCCTGGCGTCGCAGATCAATTTCGTCCAGCAGATCATCATCTTCGGCCTGGTGGCCGGTACTTCTGTACTGGCGGCCCAGTATTGGGGCAAAAAAGATGGGGAAGCAGTGGAAAAGGTCCTGGGCATCACGCTCAGATATGGCTTGCTGGGAACATCCATCCTTTGTCTTGCATCGCTCGTGTTCCCGCAGTACTTGATGCGTTTCTTCACGAACGATCCGCATCTGATCGAACTGGGTATCCCGTACCTGCGCATCGTGGCTATTTCACACATCTTCGTGGCCATTTCACAGACCTATCTGACGATCATGAAGACCACGGACCGCGTCAAGCGCAGTTCCATCTTCGGTTCCACCACGGTCATCCTGAACATCATCCTCAACAGTTTGCTGATCTTCGGTCTGTTCGGTCTGCCAAGGCTGGAGATCGCCGGTGCGGCGCTGGCAACGACCATCTCCCGCGGAGTGGAGGTGCTCCTGTGTCTGATCGAGAACCGCAAGAAGGACGTGGTACGGATCCGCGTCCGGCGCATCTTCGAAAGCTACCCGGTCCTGCATAAGGATTTCTGGCATTATACGACGCCTCTGCTGGCCAACATGGTGGCGTGGGGCGGTGCGATGACTGCTTATTCCGCGATCATCGGCCACCTGGGGTCAGACGCGGTGGCGGCCCATTCCATCGGTAATATCGTCAAGAACATCATCGACTGCGTCGGCGGCGGTGTCGGCATCGGTGCGAGCATCATCCTGGGCAATCAGATGGGAAGGAACGAACTGGAGCAGGCTAAAAAGGACGGCGCAAGGTTCCTGCGCATCTCCCTTGTGGTCGGCACGGTCGCCGGTCTGGTCATCCTGGCGGGCACGCCTTTGATCCTCAAAGCGGCCTATACGCTTTCGCCGCAGGCCAAGCATTACCTGAAATACATGCTTTTCATGTGCGCATATTACATGATCGGCCGTACGCTGAACACCATGCTGACCAATGGTATCTTC
>JAFVHC010000117.1 GCA_017474705.1 Bacillota bacterium | reverse complement strand
CGGAGCAAGACCGAACAGGAAGCGAAACGGCTGCCCGTCGTGCTTCCGGGTAGGTCGCGTGAGACCTGCGGCAACGCAGGCCCAAGATAGATGACCGTCCACGACAGAACTCGGCTTACAGACCGGCAGGAGCATAAAAAGCGTGTCCAATCAAGGACACGCTCTTTTCATTCTGTTGCGACACTTTCTGCGGTGCTTTCACCATTCTCTCCTTTTTCCGCGATTCTAGCCTGTGCGGAGGGGATCGCCTTCGGTGCGTTTTCCAGGGAGAGGATAGGGGCATCCCGGACCATACTGTCCAAAGCTTCAGCCAAAGCTTCCGCATAGCTGTCTTTATTGCCCATGATGTCCTTCAGGTCATCATCATTGGTCATGAATCCAAGAGTGACCAGGTCACACTCTACACCTTGGAGGGAGTCGCGAAACTGATTCTCTCCGACATAATACTCATAATCGCCATCATACATGGCGCCGGTGGCCACACCGCCGAGCTCGCGGATCATATAGAAAGCATCCAGGTTGTTGAATGTACCATCGACCATGTATCCATCATAAGCACCGTAATAGATACCATCTTTTACATTGCCGATCTCTTCGTCCCAGAATACGGCCTTGGTATGATTGCGGATGGAGGAGACCAGTTTCTTGGGCAGATTGAAGGACCAATCGTCACGTATCGTGCCGGTCACACTGAAACCCCGTTCCGAATCATAGGAGGATTCATCTATATGGATGCTCAGTGCCATCTTGGCGCGGGACCTGCAGGCTTTGTTGACGCGGCCGTTTTTGGCATACATGGTATATGCCATTTCTTCCGTGGGATCTTCCGTACCATCGCGGGTCATGAGGACTTTATATCCATGGGCTTCGAGCAATTCTTTGGCCTTCAGCCCGATGTCCAGGACCAGATCCGCTTCCTTGACCTTTTCATCGCGGCTCAGACATCCTTCGTCTGTACCGCCATGTCCGGGATCGATCACGAAATCGTAGATATCCTCCGGAAGCTCTGCTTCTTCGACTACGATACCGAAGAATGTGAATCCGTGGACCGTGTCCGTCATCGTTTTTAGTTGGATCTTCCGATTCTTGCCATTTCGGGTCACAGTATAATAATCGAAGGGCTGGTTACGGGAATTGTCTTTGATGAAACGATATTGTACGTCCCCGTTGGCCGCGGTCAATTTCATGAGCAGGGCATATTTTCCTTCGGGGATCTGATCCAGATCCGGTCCGGTGGTGATGCCGTCCGCCGCGCAGAAATGGGTGACGCCGCCATCTTCATCGTCGGTCTCCAGCCACATGGTCCAGGCGCCGACGTCCAGAGCTTCATTGATCGGTCGGACCACGGCTTCTGCCTGTACGACCTGGGGCAGTGTGTTATACGACCCGGAGAAATATAAGTGTGTACCGTAGGTGAAATACTGATCGATGACCATGGTATCCTGGTTGATATCCAGGAGGCCTTCGAAAGTATCCGGCGGTTCGGGAGGTGGGCCTTCGGCAAATTTGAGCGCAGCCTTCAAACGTTCATGAAGGGAAGGTCCGTCTGTTGAAGTTCTATCGGCCCGGCCATGCATGATCGCTTTGAGCAGCAAGATCACTATGACGAAAAAGGCTACGATCAAGAGCAGGCTGAACAGGTTTTGTATACGTTTCTTGTTGCGGCGCAGCTCTTTATCGGATACTTCATAGGGACGACGGTCGGGTCGCTTTTTATGCGAGCGTGATGCCATACGACCTCCTTATATCGGGATACGGTTGCCGGTCGCTGCGGAATGGTAGATCGCGTCCAGGACCTTGATGATCTTAGCCGCTTCAGGCCCATCGATGGGGAAAGGCCGGCTTTCGCTTAAGCATGCATAATAATCGCGGATCAGTGCGTTGTGCCCGTTGCCCCAGTAGCCTTTGGCGCCGGAGACCAGCGACTGATCATCCATGTGTTCTTCGGTTCCGTCCGCGTACTGGATGGACAGATCTTTTTTCAGGCGGACCGTCGCGTTTTCAAAGACCAGGTCCAGTTCGACAGGATCGTCCGCGCCGAATGCGTTGGTCAGATAAAAGACACCGGTGGCGCCGTCCGCATAATGAAAATACCCATGGGCCGTATCCTCGACCTCGATCGAGCCTTGCAGGCGGAAACAGGAAGTCTGGGCTTGCACGTCGATCGGCATACCGGCCAGCCACTGTGTGAGATCCATGGTGTGGATCGCCTGGTTGATCAGGACCCCGCCGCCTTCCTGTGCCCAGGTGCCGCGCCAGGCGCCTTGTGCATAGTAAGCGGCATCGCGGTTCCAGGATACGATCGTTTTGGAAGAAAGGAGTCTGCCCAGAACACCT
>JAFVHC010000116.1 GCA_017474705.1 Bacillota bacterium | reverse complement strand
GGGCATCACCAAGGATAAGGATGGACACTTCAAATTCGTCGTCGCGGAAGGTGTCAACGAAGAAGGTCCCATCTTCATGTTTGGTGACACCAATATGCGTACCCGCTTCACCTGCGGAGCCAGAGATTTCTGCAACCGCTGGAGCGAAGCCGGTCCGACCCACCACATGGCAGCCGCATCCGGCCGTCATATCGACACCATCCTGAAGGTCGCCAAGATCTTCAACGTGCCGGTGGACATCATCACCAGATAAACGAAAACACCATTACAGGAAAAGGCATGACCTTTGGAAGTCATGCCTTTTTTATTTTCCCTTTTACTCCTCGATCTTTTTCTTCGCCAGCCAGCCACGGAAAAGGCCGCCTTCAAAGAAGGAAATGATGATAAAGAAGATATCCGCGAACACGATAAATATGAATGACGGGATCAGGATCCGCGTGTACTTTTTACCGGAACAAGTATTCTTTCGTATAGCACCGCCCATGCGGGCAAGATAGAACAATACGCCAAGATTGAAGTACAGCAGAAGCGCAGCATTCTCTCCAAAACTGACCCATGCACTTTTGGGGAAGATATTGCCTGTATTGACGACGCTCAGTACTGTATTCAAAAGCAAAAGGCCGATATCGACTATGAACAGGATCCGGGTCACGTTCAGCATCACACCGCCGCCGATCCCGACGCCGCCGCCCCAGGTCAGGCCCGCACGGGTGCAGAAGTGCTCGAAGCTCTGCATCAGGGGTTCGTTCTGCTTGCCTTCGATGAAACCGTTGTTGGCTATACAATATACGCTCGGATGCAGATCGTTCTCCTTACAGAACACTTCCATCTCTTCCATGAACCGAAGCACGTGGGACGGGATGCCGTCCACATACAGCGGGAGGCCGAACACAATGGCCTGTGTATCCTTCAATTGGCCCAGGATACGGGCATGATCCGCCGGGGTACGCAGTTTTTCGGTCACTTTCTTTCCACCCACGAACAGGCGCTGCAGCATAAGGAAATAAGCGGAAGCGCAGAACCGCTTTTTAGGACTGCAGTTGATGAATACGGTCTTCATATCAGCGCCTCCGATCCTGAAATATCTGAAACAAATACTACTTCTGCTCTCTCGAACCCGTCATTGACCGCATTGCGTTCCGCGCGATACCGGAACGTGTCCTTCTCCGCTTCAGTGATCTCTCCATAGACGATCACTTTCCAAAGGGCATGCTTTCCATAGCGCAGCGTGTGATGCATCTGCTTGCCGCGATAGGTGCTGAAGGGTGTGGAAGTCCCGATGGAGCGGTCCAGCACGTTTTTTATGGCAGGGCTGTATTCTCCGTACAGGTTTCTTGTGATGATCACCAGTTCATCCGCCTGCCCTATGAGGCGGCATACCTGCTGCAAAGTGTCTTTCATGAAACATTCCGCCGGATGCTTGGTCCAGCAGCCGAAGCACCCTTGACAAGGCGCATACTTGCCATCCGCCGCGATCATTCGATCACATTTTGGCGCCAGTCGATCATCATAGGCGCGATCCAGATCATGTATCAGAACTTTCAATGCTTTTCCTCCTTGCTAGCAGCGAGCACGGCGCCGTCCCATGCCCGCTCCAGATGCCGGGCGATCACAGCTTCATCATATTCCAGTGCGTTGTTCGCGATGATGCTCGCATAGCCATGTGCAAACAGCGCGACTGTCAAAAACACATCCTTTGTCGTTTTCAGATCCATCCCCAAACCCTCCTGCATCGCTTGCAGGATCGGCGGCAATGCTTCTGATTCGATCATCTCCAGGAGATTTTTCTCTTTTGCATATCCTGACTGGAAGAGAAAACGGAACAACCACGGCTCTTCCACGGCAAAGCGGATGTAGTTCAGACCGATCCCCAGGATCGGATCCCGGTCCGGCGGTGTATCCATCAGGAACTCCGTGTGCATTCGGTCGACCACTTCATAAGCAGCCCTTTTCAGGCTTTCGATCGTCGCGAAATGATACATCACGGGCTGTGTAGAGCAATGCAGCTGTCCGGCTACCGTCCTGGCGTTGATCTTGTCGACACCGTCCTGCCTGGCCACGTCGACGGCGGCAAGAACGATCATATCTCTTGTGACCTTCGTTTTCGGTGGCATGATAGACTCCTTCCCCCCCTCCGATTTATAACTTGCATTATATAACATTGATTATATATCATTTTGATATCCTGTCAACATGTATCCTTCGTTTTAGACGCATTTCCAAACATCACAGATTGTTAACATTTCTCTCGAAATTTCGTTAAAAACTATCTATAGGGAATTCATAAATCACCTCTATACTACAGGCATACAAAGAAAAAGGAGGTCAGCAACCATGTTGAATGAATATAATCAGAATGCTGAATACAATATGATCAGGAAACTTCGAACCAAGAGTTCCAGCAGCCGGAAATGCCGGCATCTTATACGGAGATGCCGCAGGAAATGCCTAAAACACAGACAAAGAAACGTAAGAATGGCAAGCGCATCGGTCTTGTCGCCGGGATCCTGAGCGGTGCTCTGGTCCTGGGAGCGGCAGGCGGTTATGGTGGAAGCGCCTTGTACAATGCGGTGAACGCACCTGCGGCACCGGCCGTTGCCGCACAGGAGCAGATGCCGGGCGGCCGTCCGGATGGACAGTTCCCTGGCTTCAACGGACAGAATGGCCAAGGCGAGATGCCGGAACGTCCGGATGCCGATACTGACCAGGGCTCCGATAACAAACAGGATGCTCCGGAAGTCGGTGACGGGCAGTTCCCGTTCGGTGCTTTCGGGCAGAAGGACCAGCAGGAAGACGAAACTTCTGATAAAAAGTCTTCCAAAAAGGATACCTCCGCAGATGTCGGGACGTCTGATGCGAACGCTTCCTTGCAGGTGTCTACCAAGTCCAACGGCCAGTCTCTGAGCACACAGGAGATCGCCTCTTACGCGGCTGACGCCGTGGTCGAGATCACGACAGAGGCTGTGAAGACCGGTAATTACATGCAGCAGTATGTAGCCTCCGGCGCCGGCTCCGGTGTCATCATTTCGGAAGATGGTTACATCATCACCAACAACCACGTCATCGAAGACGCGACACAGATCACGGTCACTACTACTGATGGTACAGCCTATGAGGCCAAACTTGTCGGCCGGGATGATAACCTGGACGTCGCATTGCTCAAGATCGAAGCTTCCGGTCTGACAGTCGCTTCCTTCGGTGATTCCGACCAGTTGGCGTTGGGTGAAAAAGTCGTCGCCATCGGCAACCCCCTGGGGCAGCTGGGCGGCACTGTGACCGAAGGTATCATCAGTTCCCTGAACCGTGAGATCACGATCGACGGCAAGGCCATGACACTGCTCCAGACGGATGCGGCCATCAATCCGGGCAACTCCGGCGGCGGTCTGTTCAATGATCAGGGGCAGCTGATCGGTCTGGTGGTAGCAAAATCCTCCGGCGATGACGTTGAGGGTCTGGGCTTTGCGATCCCGATCAACAATGTACAGGAGATCCTGAACGATCTGTTGAACTATGGATATACCAAGGGCAAGGCATACCTCGGTGTTTCCTTGCTGGACATCACCAGTGAACAGATGGCCCGCATGTACAACGTTACCGAGACCGGTACCTATATCTACAGCGTCCAGGACGGTTCCGCCGCTGCAGACGCCGGCCTTAAGAGCGGCGACCGCATCATCAGTGTCAATGGTCAGGAGATCGAAGACAGTGATGCCTTGCGTGAACTGATCTCCGCTTCGACCGTAGGCGATACACTGGAATTCGTCATCCAGCGCGGTCTGACAGAAGAGACCTTGACAGTTACAGTGGGAGAATATATACCGGAAGCCATGCCGGCGGTATCCCGCTGATACCATACTCCTTCTCACCTAAAAGGACCTGAGGATTCTTTCCTCAGGTCCTTTTGCTTTGTATCGTCACGTTTTCACAATATTGAAGTTCATTGTCCATCGCTTCCGGCGGGATCAGGATCTCGCTGAAAGCGATATTTTTGACTTCATAGCCCGGCACGTCATATCCTTTGACCTCGATCGGCGGGCAGTCATGCCACTCATTTCTTCCGGCATTATTATCCAGGAAACGGCCCAGCAGGCGGATCCGCTCGAAGCGCATGTCGGACAGCCGCGGCGGTTCCGGCGCTGCTTCTCCATCATCGTTATAGCCCACCGAATGCACCATGAGGTGGGAAGTCGTGCAGTCCCGCACCACCACGTCACGCACATAGCCGCCTCGTTTTTTCGTAGCCTTGACTTCGATCCCGGACCAGGTCGGTCCCATCTCGCAATCCCAGATCCGGATGCCTTCGATCCCCCCGGACATTTCGCTGCCGATGCACAGACCGTGGCCGAAGGGTGTGGTGCAGTCAAAGATGCGGATATGTTTCGTAGGCCTTCCGATGCGGTTCCCTTCCGGGTTTTTGCCGGATTTGATCGCAACGGAATCATCCTCCGTGTAGAAGGTACAGTCGAAAATGGTGCAGTCTTCCGAGGAATCCGGATCCCATCCATCACCGTTCCAGACTCCTTCAGACCGGAACGTACAGGCATCCGTCACGATATGATCCGAATATATGAAATGTACGTTCCAGGAGGCCCCGTATCCCAAGGTCAGTCCATGGATCCAGACGTGACTGGCGTTGCTTATGTTGATCAGACGTCCACGGGCACGGTTCGCCAGCGTTTCTGGCCGTTCATACTCATGGATCCGATCGCCCAGAGCGACAAGCTCATCGCGGATCGCTTCTGTTTCCACCGCTTCCGTCGCTTCTCGTAAGAGCTTTCCCCCGCCATAGATCGTACCGGTACCGCGGATGGTCACGTCTTCGCATACCGGTCCTTTCGTATGATCCATCTGTCCCAGATTGAGCAGGCTGCGATAGCAGAGACGTTCATATCCCTCAAAACGGCTGGGGATCTTGGGCAGATAATCGGCCGGATCGCTCGTGCCCTGCAGGACCGCACCCGCATCCAGCAGGATGTCCATGTGGCTGTGCAGATCCAGCGCACCGGTCAGATAGGTCCCAGCCGGAAAATACAGGGTCGAATGGGCATCACAGGCATCGATCGCCTGCTGCAGTACACGGGTATTCAATGTTGCTCCATCGCCCACAGCGCCGCATGCGCTCACATCCAGAAGCCTGCGTGTTTCCCGCGTACGGGCTTCGATCGTATAGAGCTGCATCTGGTCCAGATAGACGCGGAACGTATAGACCGTGTCCGGCGTCAGATCTTCCCAGGTACAGTGGCTGTGTGCGACGCACTGCTCCGTTCCATCCTCACGAACGACCCGGTAGGACACCGTCCCCCGGGCCGTCTCCGGCTTATCCCAGAACAAAACGATCATGGTATCGACCGCACAGTATTGGATCAGATCTTTCATAGTTTTCCTTAATGCTTTTGATGTCTCTTGTCATAATCCTGACGGATCTGCGCAAACATATCAGCATCCTCAAAGACAGCGGCTGCTTCTGCCTGCGTCTTAGCCTGTCTGGCCGCACAGACCACGCCGGACAAAACTTCATAATTCAGACGGGTACCGGCGCCATCATGCTCATATCGTACCGCACGGTTGGCACGGATCCCAAAGCGGTCCGCCACCCGCACGGCATCGATATTGGCGCCGAGGAACAGGAACTCCCAGCCGTAGCGCTCTTTCTGCCGCTCGATCATATGGCGCACCTGTTCGTAGGTGTAGCGGCGGCTGGCATTTTCCATGCCGTCCGTGGTGATGATGAAGATGGTCTTTGCAGGCACATCTTCCGGTCGGGCGTACTTATGGATGTTCCCGATGTGATGGATCGCGCCTCCGACGGCATCCAGCAAAGCAGTGCAGCCCCGCACGTAGTACTTGTTCTCATCCATGGGTTCCACGTCCCGGATCGGTACCCGGTCGTAGACCACTTCGTTGATATCGTCGAACAGCACGACGGATACCAGGGCCTCGCCCTCTTCTTTCTTCTGCTTCTCGATCATTGCGTTGAAGCCGCCGATGGTGTCGGCCTCGAGCCCGCTCATGGACCCACTGCGGTCCAGGATCAAAACCAGTTCTGTCAAATCGTTTCTCATGATGATATCCTCCTTTGTTTTTTCTAATACAAGGATATCACATGAGAAAGGTCTGATGGTCGCCCGGCAAGCGACATTTCAATAACCGAGCAAAGGTTCGTTATATTCGAACAATAAAGCGTTGATGCTGTAAATATCGTAGATGCGGTTATCGATGCAGTAGGTGAAGATACGGTCCGCACGGCTGCTGGGGGAAAGGGCCAGGCCGGCCCGGCTCAGCAGATCCGCGATCTCGCCCCGGTCCAGCTGCAGTGCGGCGGAAAGCGCCAAAGCCGTGCGCTTTTTCGGCACATAGTCCCGATTGCTGCGGATCTTGGAGAACAGTTTCCGGTCCAGATTTGCTTTCTTGTAGACTTCCACATCGGTCATGCCACGCTTGTCGATCCAGTGCAGGAGGCACTCCTGGAAGGTCTCCTCATGGCTTTCGAACCCCTCCGCGAAGGCCGGTTTCGCGAATCCCGGGACCGGCATCCCGGCTGCTTTAGGTTTTGGGGCAGGCGCACTCACGGCCGCGTCGGCCATGGGGTATTCCTGCGGATACGGCCGCGGACGATTGGACCAGCGTTCTCTTTGCTCCCGCGCATGGCTGGCTGCCACATAGGTATCATCGATGAATTGCGGGATATCCTTGGGGAACACTGCGGACAGGTCATATGCGGTCATGTCGAAGACCACCAGCGTGATCTCCATGTCCTCCGTCTCCAGGAACCAACGGATCACCCGCAGTGCAGTTTCCAATGCCCGATCCTTCGGGAACCCATAGACCCCGGTGGAGATCATGGGAAAGGCGATGCTTTCGACCTTCAGCTGTTTGGCCAGCAGCAGGCACTTCCGATAGCAGGAGGCCAGGGTCTCGATCTCGCCCGCGATGCCGCCGTTCCAGACCGGACCGACCGTATGGATCACATAGTCGGCATGCAGGCCAAAGGCCTCCGTTACGGCAGCCTCCCCCGGCTTGATGGCGCCGATCTTCTTCCGTGCGGCAAGCATCTGCTCATAGCCGGCCGCCTCGAAGATCGCCCGCTCCGCTCCTCCGCCGCAGATTGGCTTTGGGTTGGCGGAATTGACGATGATATCCGCTTGTACCTTAGCGATATCATCCCGAATGATCTGAAATGGCATAGTTTCCCCTCTTTCTTAAAGCATACGTATCACAAAGATCCCCGGGTCGAGGCCGCCTGCTTCCGTACGAGTCTCCGCCAGGAGCCGCATCGTACGGCGGTGTTTTTTGATCTCGTCCCGCAGAAGGCCGACTTCCATGGTATACAGCACCGCGGTGCCGCCTGATTTCAGCCACCGGGGCAGCGTATCGAACAATGCCTCATACAGCGCCAGATTCGTCTCATGGTCGCCCACCCGATTGCCGAAAGGCAGGTTGGAGATCACCTCGTCGAAGCGTTCCTTTGCTTCGAACTGACGGCAGTCCTTGACGATGAACTTCACGTCCAGTCCCGCCGCTTCCGCATTGTTTTCCGCGATCCGGATGGCTTCTTTGGATATGTCGATCCCGAACAGGCTGCCGCAGGTATCGAACCTGGCTCGTTCGAGCAGCATGGTGCCACTGCCGCAGCAGGGATCCAGGACGCTGGCACCGGCTTTCAGATACGGTCCGGCCCACTCCATGACCGCCGCCGCGTTGGCCGGATGGATGGACGCCGCCACCGTGCCCGTGCGATAGCTGAAACGCGGATCCGGCAGCGTGCAAAGTTTCAGATAGACCGTCGTGCTGCGTCCATGCTGCTCGACCCGCAGTTCGGTATCATAATCAGATGTGGAATTCACCAGATCCTCATGCTCCAGAGCGGACGCGATCTGCCGGCTGACCGTGCCGCGATCCACGTTGGCCTTCAGTTCGATCCGGTAGGCATAGGGCGGCTCCCCCTCGTAGACCTTATGCAGCAGTTCGACCACATTGGGCAGGACGCGCTTGCCGATGATCTTCCCCCAACGTTCCGGGGGTGCCTGGAACGTCAGCATGGGAAACAGGACTTCCCGCCAGGAACGCGCCTGTAAAAGCGACTTGTAGGACGTCAACGTCACAGCGACCCGTCCCGGCGCCTTGACCTCGCCGGCAAGGCCTGCCGATCTCAGTTCCTGGACCAACGCTTCTTCCAGAT
Source organism: Bacillota bacterium (assembly GCA_017474705.1). Lineage (GTDB taxonomy): Bacteria > Bacillota > Clostridia > Lachnospirales > Bianqueaceae > RUG159. Next base: position 1,838 of record JAFVHC010000116.1, on the reverse strand, counting down.
GTCTGGCCGTGATCAGTTCGGCCTGCAGACCACGGGGCAGCGCTCTGACTTTATGGCGCTTCTGAGGCGCGTGCGCAGTCCGCACAGTACGCAGGGCCTCTTCTTCTGCTTTGACGTGCTTGGCTTCCTCTGCCGATGCTGCTGGCGGCACCTGATAGTCCGTAAGCCGGTCTGCACAGCCCAAAGCACCGAGCGCCAGGATCTGTGAAGGCCGCACCATACGCACGGATTCCTGTTGGAATGCCGCATACAAAGGCGCCACATCATCCGGCCGCCTCAAAAGGCCGGCCAAACGGGCAGCATTTTTCCGCACTTTGGGCAGTGGATCGCACAGCAAAACAGCCATGTCCGCGGGTGAGATCTCCTCAGACAGACGTTCCTGATATGCTTTGGCACGTGCCGCGCGTACCCAGACCGCCAGCACAGCCGCTCGCAGATCCTCCCGTTCTAAAAGCGAAGGCAGCACTTTCCAGGCTGCCTCGATCTCGATCCGGGCCGGGCCGTTCGGCGCCGTCAGCTGCCGTATCGCTTCATCTTTTGTCATCATCATTTCTGCAGCAGATCCTTGAGTCTGCGCATGGCTTCTACCGTATTTTCATACGTGCTGAAAGCTGTCAGCCGGAAATACCCCTCGCCCTGTTTACCAAAGCCCGCGCCTGGGGTACCGACGATACCGGCTTCTTCCAGCAGGAGATCGAAGAAGCTCCAGGAATCCATCTCATTCGGGCAGCGCATCCAGATATAAGGAGAATACTTGCCGCCCGTGTACCAGATCCCCAGCGCATCCAGCGTATCAGCGATCACCTTCGCATTGCGCATATAGTACGCCAGGTTCTCCCGCGTCTGCCGAATGCCTTCCTCTGTGAAGACTTCCGCCGCACCGCACTGGATGATATAGGAGACGCCATTGAACTTGGTCGTCTGCCGGCGCATCCACATGTGATTCAACGGCTCCAACGCCTTCGGCACGATGGTGTAGCCGCAGCGGGTCCCGGTAAAGCCTGCCGTCTTGGACAGGGAACAGAACTCGATGGCGCACTCTTTCGCACCTTCGATCTCGTAGATGCTGCGCGGCAGCTCTTCCGTAGCCACGAAAGCTTCATATGCACTGTCAAAAAGGATCACTGCATCATTCTTTTTCGCGTAATCCACCCAGCGCTTCAACTGTTCGCGATCATAGACCGCGCCGGTCGGGTTGTTCGGAGAGCATAAATAGATGATATCCGCCGCTTCCTCCGGTGGATCCGGCAGGAACCCGTTGCTTTCACAAGCCTGCATATAACGAATGGTGCGCCCTGCCATGATATTCGTGTCCACATAGACCGGATAGACCGGATCCGGCACCAGGACGGTATTGTTCACGTCGAACAGATCCAGGATATTGCCCACATCGCTCTTCGCGCCATCGCTGATGAAGATCTCGTCGATCGCAAGCTCCACCCCGATGCGGGCATAGTAGGACTGCACGCGCTCGCGCAGGAAATCATACCCTTGCTCCGGACCATATCCGTGGAACGTTTCCTTCGCTGCCATGTCGTTGACACCTTTATGCAAGGCTTCGATCACGATCGGCGCCAAAGGCCTCGTTACGTCTCCGATGCCCATGCGGATGATGCTTTTCTCCGGATGCGCCGCGGCATAGGCCGCTACCTTACGATTGATATTGGCGAACAGATAGCTCTGCTCCAGATCCTGATAATGTGCATTGATCTTCATAAACTGCTCCTTACATGTACTGCGGTGAAGCTTTGGATCGCTTCCGCCTTTTGAACCTATGATATAAGTATACCTTACCTCGTCAAAAATGGGAATACTGATTTTAACGAAATCCACGTCCG
>JAFVHC010000115.1 GCA_017474705.1 Bacillota bacterium | reverse complement strand
AGATGCCGGCCGCTTCCGGCACGGACACGCCCGGCGCAGCCACCGGATCGATCACGTCCAGGTCATAGCTCACGTGGATGCCGTTCGTTCCCTCACCCGCAATGCGGAAGGCCTGATCCATGATGGCTTCCACGCCCTGCTCTTTGATGTCATCCGTTGTGAAGACCGTCAGTCCGGCATCATTGATATTCGTCCACTCGTCGTCATCCACCGCACGGGCGCCGACGACGACAGCGCGCTGCACGTGGATCGGGCTGGCCAGATGGAAGGTCCTTAAAGCCGCACAATCATATCCGGTGATGGCCGCCAGCGGCAGGCCATGGATGTTACCGGTCTCCGTGGTATCAAATGTATTGAAATCCGTATGTGCATCGATCCAGATGATCCCGAGCGGCCCCTGGATCTTCTGGCTGGCCAGGGCTGAGGCGATAGCGACGGAATGATCCCCGCCGAGCAGGATGGGGAAACGCCCCTCTTCGGCCTCCGACAGGATGGTCCGGTACATACGCTCATTATATGCGTTCACCGCTGCCTCGTTCTTGCGCAGATCCAGCGGATCGTGGCTCTTGACGATGGTCAGGTCCTGCATCAACAGGCGGCGCTCCAGCCCCGGCAGATCCCGCGTCAGGTGCTCCGCTCCATAAGCCGCTCCGTCCATGTGTACGCCCAGATGCGAACCGGCTCCAAACAACATTGCTTCCATATGATCTCCATAATGATGAATTTAAACCTGCAAAACTATAGCACAGGCATTACTGTTTGTCAAATGAAGAATTTATTAAAGAAATCCGACCATTTTGTCCGTCTCTGAGAAACAGTCTTTGAAATCGAAGATGACATAGGGCTCGCCGTCCGCTGTCTCCAAAGCGCCGGTGATCTCGTGCTCTCTGTATGCGATCCGCGGATACATGACGTCGCCCAGCGCAGCGGACTTATGATATGAGACCCTGAGCGTCCGAATGACGAAGTCCTCCGGGATCAGATCCTGGATCAACCGGATGTACTGCGCGTTGTTCACATGATGATTGCTGTCCAGATAATAGGGCATGACCTCGATGGCTTCGCCTCTTGCGGCATCCTCGGGCACCACGATCCGGTCCTTCTCTTCCTCGATGGGCAGAGGCTTTGTCCGACCATAGGCATCGGCTTCTTCCGGAAGGATCCGGATCGGACGTCCGTCGGCTGTACTGAGCAGAGCCCATTTGGTGTGCGCCGCCGCCAACATCCTGCCATCCTCACTGCGCATAGTGAAGTTACGCAGCCCGCGGAATCCCTTGCACTCGATCGCGTCGGTACGGACCGTGACCAGGTCACCGCAGGCCGGCCGATCGAACACCAGGATCTTCCAGGCCGTCAGGACCCACATCGTCTCCTTGTCGGCCCAGTACTGCATGCCCATGCCGACGGAAGCATCGTGAAATACCGTGCAGTCCTGAAAATAATCCGCCAGATGATCATATGTCAAAACTTCATTCTGACCGCACTCGCTGTAGCGGATGCGGGATGTAAATTCATAGCCCATAAGAAAAAACCTCCAATCCGGTATTGTATACCGTTTGGAGGTTTTTCGCAAGATTAATTGTTGGTCTCGGAGGGTACCACCGGCGTGGCCGGCGTTTCCTCGGCCTCGACGTCGTCCAGACCGATCATGATGCCGGCGTTGCCATCGCCCACGAATTTCGGCAGGGCACCGTCCCATTTCTGCAGTTTCTCATACTCCAGAACTTCCTTGGACAAAGACTCCTGCAGCGTGCGGTTGGCATCGGCCTGACCTTGCGCCCGGATGCGCTCAGCTTCCGCTTCCGCCTCAGCCTGCGTCTTCTTGACTTCGGCGTCCGCCAGTGCTTTATCGATGGCCTTCTGGTTCTCGATGGCCTGCTGCTCGGCTTCCAGGGTCGCCTTCTGCTTGCTGGCGATCGCCTCATTGTAGCTTTCGTCGAAATCAGCGTTGTTGATGACGACCTTGTTCACCATGACCACGTTTTCGCCGTACTTCTCGTCCAGCGCCTTCTGGATATTCTCCATGGCTCTGGGCTCGATGATGGAACGGTTGGTCACATCGATATCGGTCAGTTCCTTACTGGTGCTTTTGATAGCGGAGGCCACCAGGTTCTCCGTCACCAGGTTCTCACGGTAGCTGGAGACGTTGGCATACACCCATGCGGATTTCTCCGGGTTGATGCGGTAAGTGACCGTCACGTTCTCGAAGTAGACCGCGGTACGGGCTTTGGTCTCGGACCAGACCTTATCGTCGAACTCTATGTCCTGCTGCTTGTTATTGACCTTTTCCACGGACTGGATGAACGGGATCTTGAAATTGATGCCGTTCGGCACGGTCCTCTCGTGGATCTGGCCGAAGGTGGTCTTGACGCCGGAATAACCCGTCGGGATGACCACAACGGACTGCGAGACCAGGATCAGCGCTGCGACGATCACAAACAAAACGGTCGCGATTCTGGATGATACTTTTTTCATAGTACTGTTTCCCCTTTCTGGATGACCTTTTTCAAGGAATCTGATAAAGAAAAGACTTTTATCAGAAACCTTGGGTTCTGATAAAAGTCTTGCTGTTTGATCTGATACGGGCACCCACGATGCCGGTTGACGGTTTCAGCCCCGGTGACCCGGGCAGCTACTCCCTTTTATCATTTGTCGGGGGTATTATATCAAATCCCACGCAAAAGTCAAGAGGTCTTTTGCAAAATTTTCAATAACGGTTGTGGACCTGCTCTGCGAAGCACAATACGTCCCGGATCCGGAGCTCCGTCCCATCATCCAGGATGGCCCGGCCGCTCATCCGCCCGAAGACCTGATGCTGGTCGGATACCAGCACTTTGAAATCCAGTTTGGCCGCCCGGTCCAGGATGGGGACGAACTCCATTTCGAACCGTCCATCGGAGGAGGAGAAGGTCCACGGGTCCGTATAATTCCCGGATGCCGGCAGATGGAACGTCACATCATCCAGCTTATGCACCTTTCCATCGTAGAACAGGACATTCTCCGACGCGGCTTTCGTGTTGCCGAAGCCATAGCCGATATTGAAGCCGAAGGCATGTCCATCGATGTCGCAGTTGCCCGCGCCCCAGAACCAGGTATTGTCATAGGTCCAGACGCCGCGGCCCCAGTCCAGCGTACCAAAATCATGTGCCGGATCGAAACGATACTGTTTTCCCTTCCATTCAGCCCAGCCGGAAGCCCTGAGTGTCCCGATCTTCTGGTTGTAATAAAAGTGCTTGTCTTTGTCCCAGGGTGTCGCGATGACCATGGACTCTGCCGGTGATGGCGGCGGTGTGAGCACGATGTCGCAGTGGAACGGGCACTTTTCATGGAAATCCAGGAATTTGCAGCGGATGCGGCGGCTCAAGTCTTCCTGCACTTCGAACTTCATGTGCAGGCGCTTGTCCTTATACTCCGTGACGCCGCTTTCCGAAGAAGCCGGAAGCTTGAGTTTTCCCATGGGCAGGACGTTGAGGATGGTCTCCGTATGTTCCCATGGCGCTTCTCCCAGTTCCAACAAGGAGACCGACTGCAGGCCGATGTAGCCATCATCACTGATCGTGAAAGCGACAGCGAAATCATCCCCCACGACCAGATAATAGTCCCACTCTTTGATACGGAATTTAGGCGCTTTGATATCTTCCCGGCGATATTCCGGCAAGAGATGCCTGGCCCACCCCGGTTCTCTTAAGTTGCCCTGTGCATCCAACAGCGGACCTCGCGCTATGATCTCATGATTTTCTCTCATAGGTTGACCTCCATCTGATCCATGGCCAGTTCCACCGGGATCTGTGCCTGCTGCTTCAGCGCCCAGACCTCCGGTACCTTTCGTGGTTGATAATGGTTGATGATCCATCTGCCGATCTCATGCTCTTTCATGATCGGCAGATATTCGACCGGTGAAAAATGTGCCGCTTCCGCGATCACGAGATCGACGGGATCCTTAAGTGCAGCCAGCGGGAAGTCGATCTGCGGCCCTTTCAGGTCCCCGGTGAACAGCACGCGCTTACCCTCCGCTTCCACGAGATACGCATAAGACGGATCGATGTGTTTCGTTTTGAAGGCCGTCACCTTCAGCACACCATCATTATAGATCATGCCCTCCTGGGTAACCTGGAACTCGATATCCTCCCGCAGGTGGTTGTGATTGACCATCAGCCATGCTTTCAGCACCTCGACTGCCATCTGCTCCGGCAGGATAATGCGCGGATAGCAGGTCTTGAAATACCAGCTGATCAGGTCCACGAAGGAGACAAGACCGTTCGTGTGATCCCCATGCATATGGGTGATGAACACGCCTTTGATGCTCTCTTCCGGAATGTGCCTGCGGCGGACGTCTTCGATCACCTGGGTACCCATGTCGATGAAATACCTGCGATCTTCGACTTCGATCATCGTGCAGGCGCAGCGGCGGTCACCTTCCGGCACTCCATGACTGGAGCCGATAAATGTGATCTTCATAGTTGGATCTCCTCCACGGCTTGATCCAGGATCCGGATCTCTTCCTCGGTCAGTGTCCAATCGAATGCCTTCGTATTGTCCTCCACCTTGTCACGCGTCTGCGCGCCTACCAGGCAGGTGGAAACAAAGCTCCGGGCAGCAGTCCACTGCAGGGCTACCTGCGCAGGTGTCGCCTCATGTGCCGCAGCGATCTTGTCCATGACCTGCACTAATCCCATGACCTGGGAGAACAGGGGTTCCTTGAAGAAGGGATAGAAGCGGTTGCGGCTGTCCATTGGGGCGAATTCCTGGACGGTCCGATACCGGCCGGTCAGGATACCGCCGCCCAAAGCACCGTACGCCATCACACCCATTCCCTGTTCCGCAGCCCAACGACAGAGTTCTTCGCTCTTGCGCGAGACCATCGAATATTGTGGCTGATAGGCTTCGATCTCGCAATACCGGGCCGCTTCCTCCATTTGCGCCTGACTGAAATTGGAGACGCCGATGTGACGTACTTTGCCTTCCTCCTTCAGCTGCACGAGCGCTGCGAACGTCTCGTTGAAAGGCACATTGGGGTCCGGCCAGTGTACCAGCAGCAGATCGATCACATCGGTCCGCAGGCGTTCCAGGGATTCATCGCACAGCGACAGGATCCGCTCTGGACGGCCATTGCGTACATATTTACCGTCGATGAATTCGTTGCCCGTTTTCGTTGTCAGGAAGATCTTATCCCTCAGGCTATTTTGTTCAAGTGCTTTACCGACCAAACGTTCCGCAGCACCTGCGTTATAGGCAGGCGCCGTATCGATCAGGTTGATCCCCTGCTCCACCGCGGCCACGATCGCATCGAGTTTGACCGCGTCCTCATAGGTATCCCATCCTGCACCGCCGATGCCCCAGGTCCCCAGGGCGATGGCAGAAGCTTTGAACCCGGTTTTACCAAAATCTTTGTACAGCATATATACCTTCTCCTGTCAGCCTTCGCAATCACCGAAGGCGATTTTTCTTGTGCCTCAAGCGTTGTTTGTTCACGACCTACTGATGGCACAAGTACCTCCTGCTGGTCCCACTATAAACCATACGGAAATGCTATGCAAGCTAAATTTCCGCTTGTTTTTCTTGTAAAACCGAAAGTTAGATTACACTTATCCACAAAAAAAGTAATGTTTCCACACAAATTCTGTGGAAACATCACAATTTTCTCTTATTCGATCCCGGTCATATCGTACGCGTCCAGGAAACGGTCAGCCGCTTCACAAACCGTCTTCAGACACTCTGGATCGAACGGGCTGGTCAGTCCGGCATTTGCCAGAAGCTCCTTGAACGTGACGCTGCCGCCCTGCTTCGTATAGGCCATGTAGCGTTCCCAGGCCTTGGGCTGATCCTGCTGGATCAATGCCCAGAACTGCAGAGACACGGTCTGCGCAAGGCAATAATCGATATAATAGAAGGGGCTGCCATAGATATGCATCTGCCGCTGCCAACCTTCGCCATCGCCATAGAAGGGGATGTCGTCCAGGCGGACCCAGGGCATATACACACCCAGGAGCTCTTTCCAGGTATCGTGACGCTCACGCGGGGTCATCTCCGGCTTCTCATACACGATATGCTGGAAATGATCTACCATGGTGCCATAAGGGATAAAGGTAAGCGCACCCGCCAGGTGGCTGTAGCGGAACTTACGTGCATCCTTGCCGAAGAAGTCCTCCGCCCAAGGCTCCGCGAAGAATTCCATGGACATGGAATGGACCTCGCAGGCCTCCATGCCCGGCCAGATGGTCGAAATGGGGATGCGGTCCGCGTTGGTATACATGGCAAAAGCATGGCCGGCTTCATGCGTCACGACTTCGACGTCGCCCGCGGTACCATTGAAGTTGGCGAAGATGAACGGTACGCCATAGTCTTCGATACCTGTGCAGTAACCGCCGCCCTCTTTACCTTCGGTACTTAAGACGTCCATCAGGCCGTGATCCCGCATCATGTGGAAGAAAGCACCGGTCTCTGGTGACAGTGCATCATAGAAGACTTCACCGGCTTTCAGCGTGTCTTCAGCACTGCCCTGCGGACGCGGATTGCCGGAGCGGAACTGCAGGGCGTTGTCCGCGAAATTCATAGGATAAGAAAGGCCGAGGCGCTTCGCCTGCTGACGGTAGACCTTGTCCGCGATCGGCACCAGATAGGTGCGCACCGCTTTACGGAACCGCTCCACGTCCGTCTTGTCATAGCAGTTGCGCTGCATGCGATAATATCCCAGCTGGGTATAGCCATCGTACCCTAATTTGCGGCCCATGGTATCCCGCAGATGGACCAATGTATCGTAGATCTCATCCAGTTCCGCCTGATGATCCTTATACCACTGACCTTCCGCTTTCCACGCGGCAAGACGGCGGGCATCGTCCGCGTCGGTCTTGAACGGTGTCATTTGAGCCAAAGTATATACACCATCTTCAAAGGGGACCTGGGCAGAAGCCAGCAGTTTGCCGTATTTAGTGGTCAGGTCGTTCTCCTGCTGCATCTCTTCAATGATCTCCGGGGAGAATGCTTTGCGTTCGATCTCCGCGTTCAGGAACATGATGTCCCCATACTCTGCGGCAAAGTCCGCCCGGAAGGGAGATCCCAGCATGGCATCGAGCCAGGCCTGCTCATACTCCTGCAGTTCCGGTCCCGCCTGGTTCCACAAATCATTTTCCGCATCATAGAACGCGT
>JAFVHC010000114.1 GCA_017474705.1 Bacillota bacterium | reverse complement strand
GTCAGGTATTATGGGCAGCCGGATACGATCGCTGAGGAGCAGGCCAAACTGTTCAAGGAGAATAAGTATCGTCCGCTGGCATCAACGATACCTACGATCGTGCAGTTGGTTTTGCTGATGGGTGTGGTCGGTGTCATCCGCCAGGGCATCAATGATCCCACGATCGATATGTCTTTCGGTCCGGTCAATCTGGGACAGGTCCCAAGCCGGGAGGGTATCCGTCTGCTTTGGTCGCCGATCATAGCGGGCATTTCCGCGTGGATCCTCTGCATCGCGCAGAACGCAAGCAATGTCCTGCAGTCCGAACAATCCCGTTTCAACAAGTACGGGACCACGATCCTTTCCGTAGGTCTGTCTTTATACCTGGGATGGTTCGTTTTCGTCGGCACGGCATTTTACTGGGTGTGCAGCAACCTGATGGCGGTGCTGCAGATGTATATTCTGAACTGGATCATCAAACCGCGCAAATACATCGATTACGAGAAGCTTGAGGAAAGTCGCAGACAACTGAAAGAGCTGCAGGGCATCGGGAAAAAGAAAAGAGAATCCTTCTTTTCCGAGACGAAAAGAAAAGAGCGGTCCGATTATAAACGATTCTTTTCCATTGGCAACAAGCATCTGGTGTTTTATTCCGAAAGCAATGGTTTCTATAAGTATTTCAAAGGATTTATCGAGTATATTCTTAAGAACACCAATCTGACGATCCATTATATCACCAGCGATATCCATGATCAGATCTTCGAACTGGAAAAAGAAGAACCAAGGATCAAAGGCTATTACATTGGAGAAAACCGACTGATCACCATGATGATGAAGATGGATGCGGATGTCGTATGCATGACGATGCCGGATCTTGAGAATTTCCATATCAAACGCAGTTATATCCGCAAGGATATAGAGTATATCTTCATCCAGCATGGTATGGGCAGCAATAACATGGGTATGCGCAGAGGATGCACAGATCATTTCGATACGGTCTTCTGCTGCGGGGTCCATCAAAAGACAGAAGAAGAGCAGATCGCTGCCGTCTATCATCTGCCTGAACGGGAACTGGTCGAGGTCGGGTATCCGTTGATCGATGAGATGCGTGCGGCCTATGCCGGTGCAGAACACCCGGAGCATGAGATCAAGAAGATCCTGATCGCGCCGTCCTGGCAGAAGGACAACATCGTGGACAGTTGCCTGGAACAGATCCTGGATGCATTGAAAGGAAAAGGGTATGAGATCATCGTACGGCCGCATCCGCAGGAAGTACGCTTGAAGAAAGAGTATATGAATGCTCTGCAGGCCAAGTATACGTCCGGAGACATAGAGATCCAGACAGATTTTTCTTCCAATAACCCGATCATGGAAGCGGATCTGCTGATCACGGACTGGTCCGGTATTTCGTGGGAATATGCCTTTACGACACTCAGGCCGATCCTGTTTATCAATACGCCTATGAAGATCCAGAATCCGGAGTATCAGAAGATAAAAGAAGTCCCGCTGAATATCAAGCTTCGTGACCAACTGGGCAAGAGCCTGGATCTGGACCAGCTGGATCAGACGGCTGATGTGGTCAAGGATCTGCTCGGACACAGTAAGGAATATCATGACCAGATCGATGGTCTGGCGCATACCTATTTATACAACCTTGATCATTCTGTTGAGGCAGGCGGACGCTACATCATCCAGACGATCCAAAAGAAGATCCGTCAGCGCCATTCTAATGCTTGACGGAAGATGATGACTGCAGTACTATATGAATACCATAATATGAAATTTGGAGGTAACATCTGTGAAAAAGAGTAGTGTGATCCTGTCAGCTGTCTTTGTATTCGTTTGTGCTTTGTTTGTTTTCGGCGCCAATGGGCAGGCTTATATCGATCCTTCTGTCATGACGTATGTTATCCAGGCTGTAGCGGGCGTGATCATCGCCGTCGGTGCTGCAGTGGGCATCTACTGGAGAAGAGCCAAGAAAAAGGCACAGGAGAAACTTGGGATCAAAGAGAACAAAGAGCAGGAATCCGATGATATCGTGATCAATGAAGAGATCGAGGAGAAAGAGCAGTAAATCCCGTCGGCCCCTGGTCATATGCTTCCTGATGGTGATCCTGGCGGCGTATCTCGTTTCAAGATATGCGTTTCAGCTGTTGTTGATCCAGGGAAGATCTATGGAACCGACATACCATTCGTTTTCTTTGGTGCTGATCGATAAGCGCGGCTCGCTGCCTGCACGCGGAGAAGTCATCATCTTCCGTGCACAGGGATTGAAAAGCAAGCTTGTCAAACGTGTCGCAGGTGTCCCGGGTGATACACTCGTGATCCGGGATGGAAATTTATTGGTCAATGGGACCGTGCCGGAAGCATATGAGAACATGAGATTTGATGAAGCCGGGCTGTTGCAGACACAGATCACTCTGAAGGAAAAAGAGTATTTCGTCTTGGGAGATAATATATCCGAAAGTGTAGACAGCCGCAGTACGCAGGTCGGCATCGTTCTGGAAGATGATATTATTGGTAGACTGATACCACAGCATACGATAAAGGAGAAATTGTAAGATGATTGATAGTATCTTGGAGATCCTCGAAGGCATCCGTCCGGATGTGGACTTTGTGAACGAGAAGAAGCTGATCGATGATGGGATCCTGGATTCCTTCGATATCATTTCCATCGTGGGCGAATTCAATGAAGCGTTCGACGTGGAGATCGAAGTGGAAGACCTGGAGCCGTATAATTTCAATACCATCGAAGCGATGCAGGAATTGATCAAGAAGCTGCAGGATGAATGATCTGTGGAAAAAGTACAGGGAATTCATCCTGTACTTGTTTTTTGGAGGATTGACCACACTGGTGAGCATTGTGTCGTACGCGTTCTGCGAACGTGTGCTGGGCATGGATCCACTGGTGGCCAATATCATTTCCTGGATCCTGGCCGTCAGTTTCGCTTATGTGACCAATCGCAAGTGGGTCTTTCGGAGCCGGGCATTGGGCGTGGAGGCAGTCATCAAAGAAGCCGCCGTCTTCTACAGTGGCCGTCTGGTGACGCTGGCAATGGAAGAAGCGGTCCTGGCGGTGGGCATCAAATGGCTGGGATATGATAGTATCGCTGTGAAGATCTTTGCACAGGTATTGGTGATCCTGGCGAATTATTTCATCAGTAAATGGGTCGTTTTTCGGGAGCGTAAGCGCCGGACTTGACATCAATGCTTTAGTGTGTTAAAATATCATATGTTGTGCGAGAGGGAGACAGTTCCGATACTGGACTTCCTCTTCTGTTATTTTTGCGGTAACGAATCGTTTCGCTTTAAAAATTCAAGGAAAGGGGTCCATGTGGAAAACGAAAACCGTATCGAAATATACGCTGCCAGACAAGAAGGCTACTGCCTGAAAAACAACCAGATCGAAGACAGACTGTTCCAGGAGTTCGGCGTCAACCGAGGCCTGCGTAATGAGCGCGGCGTCGGCGTGCTGACCGGTCTGACCAATATTTCCAAAGTGAACGGTGCGCATGTCGTCAATGGTGAAAAGGTGCCGATGGAAGGTGAACTGTGGTACCGCGGCTATCGGATCGAGCATCTGGTGGAAGAAGTCCGCAAAGAAGGTTTCGGGTTCGAGAAGATCGCTTATTTGCTGTTGTTCGGTGAGATACCGACGAAAGCACAGCAAGCGGAGTTTTTCGATGTGCTGCGCCGTGCGGCGCACTTGCCCACCAACTTCACTCGTGATGTCATCATGAAAGCGCCTTCCAAGGACATCATGAATTCCATGACGCGCAGCATCCTGACGCTGGCATCCTATGACGAGCGGCCGAATGATCTGCGGCTGGACAACGTCATTCGTCAATGCATCCAACTGATCGCCATCTTCCCGATGCTGGCGGCATACAGTTATCATGCGTATAATCATATAGACAATAATCAAAGCATGTACATCCACAGGCCGGATCCGAGCCTGTCGCAGGCGGAGAATTTCCTGCGCATGCTGCGTCCGGACAGTCAGTATACCGAGCTGGAAGCACAGGCGCTGGATATCGCGTTGATCCTGCACATGGAACATGGCGGCGGCAATAATTCCACTTTCACCACGCGCGTGGTCACATCGTCCGGGTCAGATACTTACTCGGCGATCGCGGCGGCCATGTGCTCTTTGAAAGGCCCGAAACATGGCGGCGCCAACATCAAAGTCATGCAGATGATGCAGGACATCCGCGAACACGTGTCAGACGTGCGTGATGAAGATGAGATCCGTGCATATCTCGAAAAGATCCTGGATCATACAGCATTCGACGGCGCAGGGCTTATTTATGGAATGGGGCACGCAGTCTACTCATTGAGCGATCCTCGTGAGAAGGTTTTCCACTCCTATGTGGAAGAACTGGCACATGCCAAGGGCTGGGAGGATTCCCTGGCGTTGTACACAAGTGTAGAGAAACTGGCGCCACAGGTCATCGCCGAAAAGCGGCAGATCTATAAAGGTGTCAGCCCGAACGTGGATTTCTACAGTGGTTTTGTGTATGATATGCTCGATATCCCGCAGGAACTGTTCACGCCCTTGTTTGCGGTCGCCCGTATCGTGGGTTGGAGCGCACATCGCATCGAGGAACTGGTCGGCAGTTCCAAGATCATACGCCCGGCATATAAGAGTGTCATGAGAAAACTGGAGGAATAAACAACAACTATGAACTATATGAAAAACATCGTAAAGCTGCAAAAGGAAGGTCAGGCCGTTGGGATCTACTCTGCCTGCACCGGGAATCTGATGGTTCTGGAAGCTTGCATGCGCTATGCGAAACGCACCAATACAGTCGTTCTGATCGAAGCCACAGCCAACCAGGTGGACCAGTATGGTGGGTATACCGGTATGAAGCCGGCGGATTTCATGCGGGCGATCGAGAAACTGTCCGAAAAGACCGGCTTGCCTATGGACCGGGTCATTCTGGGCGGCGATCATCTGGGTCCGCTTACCTTTGCGAAGTACGATGAGGAAAAAGCAATGGCAGAGGCGCGTACGTTGATCCGTCTGTACACGCTGGCGGGTTTCACCAAGATCCATGTGGATACCAGCATGCGTGTAGCTTCCGACGATCCGACGGTACGTTTGTCCGATGCAGTGATCGCCCGCCGCGGTGCGGAACTGGTCAAGGTCGCGGAGGATGCGTATCAGGAACTGCTCAAGACCAAACCGGATGCGGTCCATCCCGTATATATCGTCGGCAGTGAAGTGCCGATCCCGGGCGGGGCGCAGGAAGAAAGCCCGTCCGGCATTGAAGTGACCAAAGTCGAAGATTTCAAAAATACGGTCCGCACCTTCCAGAAAGCGTTTGAAGCGCAGGGCGTTGGGGATGCATGGCAGTATGTCATCGGCGTCGTCGTACAGCCCGGCCTGGAAGAAAAGGACAGCGGCTGCACACCGTATGATCGCGAGAAGGCTGCTGAGCTGATGGCATCCATCAAAGAGGATCCGCAGCTGGTCTTCGAAGGTCATTCCACGGATTATCAGACGAAGTATAAGCTGCGTGAACTGGTGGAGGACGGTGTCGGTATCCTGAAAGTCGGTCCGGCCCTGACCCTGGCTTTGCGTGAAGGTATCTTCTCCCTTGCATTTGCTGAGAAGGAATGGCTAGCGGATCGTCCCGAGCAGCAGAGCCATTTCATGGAAGTCCTGGATGAAGCCATGCGCAAGGATCCGAAATACTATCAGAAGCATTACCATGGCACTGAGGCGGAGATCGCTTACAAGCGCAAGTACTCCTTCTCCGACCGCTGCCGTTACTACCTGCCGCAGAAGGAAGTCGATGCCGCGCTTCAGACACTGCTCGACAATTTCAAGGATGGAGTGCCGTTGGCGCTTCTGTCGCAGTTCATGCCGGTGCAGTATACCAAGGTGCGGGAAGGTCTGCTGGAAAACGAACCGAAGGCGTTGATCTTTGACCGTGTGGACAATACGATCAGCGAATATGTCTATGCTTCCCGTCAGGAATTGTTAGGCTGAAAATGTATTTTTCTGCAGGCAGAGTTGAAAAAGACTCTGTCTGCTTTCTTTTATGATATAATATAAAAAAGTTGGTCGTCCCCCGCGACCAATGTCAACGGATTCCGTCTGGATAAGTGAACATGCATGGAGAGGGAGGGAGATAAGCGCATGGAAGACGAAAAGATCATCGAACTATACTGGGCACGCGATGAAGCTGCTATCCAGGAGACAGATCTGAAATACCATCCGTACTGTGGTGCGATCGCCATCCGGATCCTGGAGGACCGGGAAGATGCGGAGGAGTGCGTGAACGACACCTGGCTGCACGCCTGGAACGCTATTCCGCCGGAACGGCCGGGCATCCTGTCTGCTTTTTTAGGACGCATCACGCGGAATCTTTCGATCGATCGCTATCGTGTGAAACATGCGTCGCGTCGACGCTCCAATCTGGAAGCGGTGGATCTGGAACTGGCGGATCTGGAAGGTCGGTATCATCTGGATGAGCAGATCGAGGACCGGGTCATCGCACGGGCGATCTCGGATTTCCTGCGCAGTACCGACACGTTCAGCAGGATCCTGTTCGTGCGCAGATATTGGTATCTGGAAAGCATCCGTGATATCGCCGAGCGGTATGAAGTTTCGGAAAGCAAAGTGAAATCCAATCTGTTCCGCACACGCAAAGCGCTGCGGCAGCACCTGGTACAGGAAGGAGTGTCGATCGCATGAAACATGACAGAATGCTGGATGTGATCGGTCAGATCGACGAAGACCTGGTATATGAGGCGGAACGGATCCGACCTGAGGTTTCAAGACGGCGTCCTTTATGGATCCGCTGGGCGGCCGCGGCGACAGCCTTCGTTTTCGTGGCGTTCATCGGATTCGGCCTGAAAAACATCTGGAGCCCTTGGGAGAACCAGAAGAGTGCGGACGGTGCGATCAGTACTGCGACAGAAGAAGCAAAGGCAGAGGAGCCCAGGGAGGAAGCAGCCGCACCGGAGGCAGAAGAAGCTCAAACACAGGAGATGCCTGCGGAAGCAGCGATGGATGACGAGGCTGCCGCGGAAGAAGAAGCGGTGGCAGATGGAACAGAAGAAAAAGGCATGACAGAAGAAGATCTGGCCATGTATGATGAACTGTTCCTGTACACCGATGCCGGCGGCTATGTGTACAGCCTGGATCCGGAGCTGGTGCCCGGAGAAGACGAGCGTCTGCTGCTGGATGGCAGCGGTCAGGTCCACTTTGATTTCGTGTATCAGAGTTCTGAGATCGTGGATGTCCGCATGGACGAAACACAGCTGACCTGGACGGAAGATACGATCGATCTGCCGGAAGGCACGACAGAAGGCGTACTCATGATCACAGTGCGGTGGTCGTCCATGCCGGAAGAAACACAAATTTTGATGATTCCTTTGGGGGAGGAAACACCATGAAAAAGATGATGAGCATCCTGCTGATCTTGCTGATCTTCATGCTTACCGCATGCGGCAAGGGAGCAAAAACAGACGAAAGCTCTTCGGGAAAAGATGAGTCTTCTCAGCAAGAGCAGGAAAACGAGCAGCATACGACGAGCAGCAAGATGGTCGCGGAGACCAGGACCTTGTCTCGTGCTGAAAACTATGAGCAGATCCTGAAACTGCTGGAAGCGGCCGATGCCCATGGGTATGACTATGGCGGAGGTTATTATGTAGAAGACGCTGTCGAAGAAGCGACGGAGGAAGAGGCTATGCCGGATATGCCTGCGGAAGAGGCGAAGGATGCTTCCAATGGTTCCGGAGAAAAAGAGCATTCCACGACAAACGTCCAGGTCGAAGGCATCGATGAGGGCGACATCGTCAAGACCGATGGCAACTATATCTATGTCCTGCATGACTACGACACCATCCTGATCTTCAAGGTCGAAGGGGAGAAGGTCGAACAGGTGGCGGAGATGCCTTTGGCAAACGCGACTGACGAGAAAAACTGGTGGTACAGCATCAATGATATGTACCTTTGCGGAGATCGGCTGGTGCTGGTCAGCAACATCGAGAGCATGGCCTACTGGACGGATGGCGACAGTTATAAATCCGTTTATGGGGACCGGGAAGTGACGCGCATGGAGATCATCGACGTCAGCGACCGGACTGCACCGCAGGTCCTGCGGGCAGCCGAACAGGATGGATGGTATTCCGACAGTCGTTTGATCGACGGCACTCTGTATTTAGTCACGAATTACTACAGTTACAATTATTGGGATCGCAGCAATGCGGATTCCTATATCCCGCACTATTATGTGGATGGAGAGAAGAATCTGATCGAGGCCGAAGACATCCTGCTGCCGCCGGAGAGCGAGGTCAGAGACAGACAGTATACGGTCCTGGGTGTGTATGACGTCAATAAGGCGGAGATCGTCCAGTGCCAGGCGGTGTTAGGCCGTACCGATGATATCTACATGAACGAAAAGAGTCTGTATCTGGTGCGGGGCTCCTATGAGGATGTGGTCACAGACCGTTATACTGAGAGCGTTTATGACGTGGAAGTCCATGCCACAGGCCATGTGACGACGGTGAACCGCTTTGCGGTAGAGGATAAAAAACTGAAGTATATGGCGGATGGCCGTGTTTCCGGAAACATCTATGGATCCTTCGCGCTGGATGAGAAGAATGGATACCTGCGTATCGTTACTACGGGCAATTCCAATACATATAAGCTGTACCGAGATCCCAAGTATGGTTTTGAGAATTACCAGAATTCCTGGTGGAACGATAGTTCCCAAACCAACAATCTGTTCATTCTGGATGCACAGATGCAGATCGTTGGCAAACTGACCGGCTTGGCGAGAGGTGAGCAAGTCTATTCGGTACGGTATAATGGGGATATCGCATATTTCTGTACTTTCCGGCAGGTGGATCCGCTCTTCGCAGTGGACGTGAGTGATCCAAAGGCGCCGAAACAGTTGAGCGCGCTGAAGATCCCGGGCTTCTCAAACTATCTGCACAATTATACCGACGGCCGCCTGTTCGGCCTTGGAAAAGACGCGGATGAGATCACCGGCAGGGTCCGGGGGTTGAAACTATCCATGTTCGACACGTCGGATCCGACCAACGTCACCGAGCTGAATACCGCCTATCCTTCGGGTGATTATTCAGAAGCGACATACAACCATCATGCGATCCTGATCGATGCTGAAAAGGATCTGATCGGGTTCCCGATGGATGACGGATACGTGATCTATGGATACTCCGACGCACAAGGCTTCTATGAAAAAGCCCACATCCGCATGGGTGTCAGCTACTGGGACAACGCCCGCGGTTTGTATATCGAGGATCATTTCTATATCGTTCTGGAAAACGAGATCGATGTGATCAACTTGAACAGTATGGAAGTGGTGGCGAGGGTCATGTATTGATATATAAGGTCCGGCGGACCTTAATACAACAAGACCTGGAGCACTTTCAAATATGATCAAAGTGTAAGAGAACTCAAATGTTGTTTATAGCAGCATTACATTAACATAAGAAGAACATTCATCTTCGAACATGATACATAAAAGGCCCGGGACCTATACCTTCAAGCGATTCGTGCGATAGCACGCCAAGCGAGAAGGCATAGGTCCCGGGCCTTTTATAGTTTTATTTCGAAAATCAATCTTTTGCTATGAACAGTACCCCCAGTGTACCGGGACCGCAGTGCGACGAAACCACACCGCCGGCACGGGTGATGAGGATCTCGTTGAAATAATGCAGAGACTCCAGGTAGGCATAGACAGCATCGATCGTGGCTTGATCGCAGCCGGAGTGGGTGATGAAAACGCGGTCAGGCCGGGCATTCATCAGATCGGCTTCCATGTCCTTAGCATAGTGCAGGATGACGGAATCCAGTTTACCGCGATATTTTTTGGTCGGCATCATACCGCCGTCACGAACGACGATCTCCGGATGGAGCTTGAGCATAGAACCTGCCATAGCTGCCAGACCGGAGCAGCGGCCGCCGCGATACAGATAGACCAGAGTATCGACCACGAAGCTGGCACGGACCAACGGACGCAGTGCTTCGATATGCTGCACGATCTCAGCGCGGGAACGGCCCTCGGCGGCCCAGATCGCTGCCTCGATGACCATAAGGCCAATGCCGGTGGAAAGGTTCATGGAATCGATCACACTGATCTTATCCTCAGCCTCGAGATGCTCCACGACCATGCGGATGATATTGCCGCAGGTCGAGAACTTATCAGAAATGGTGAAAAAGACAGCCTCATCACCATCCGCCAGCACAGGCTTAAGAATGGAGGAAACACCGTCCATGGAAGGGGCAGAAGTCTTAGGTGTGGTTTTATGAGCGTCGGACCAGGCGTAGATCTGATCCGGCGAGATGCTGACGCCGTCCAGATATTCGGTATCTCCAAGTACGATGTTCAGGGGCAGAATGGAAATATGATAACGTTCGACCAGTTCCGGCGAAAGATCGCAGGTGCTGTCAGATATGATTCTAACCATATATTACAAAATCTCCCTTTGCATAAAAGTATATACATTGTATCACTATTTGTATCGTTTGAATAGTGCTTTTCTCGTTTTTTTGTGTTCCTGTGAGCTGATACTATACTTTCATTTGCCAACTGTACATAAATGTGATAAAATTAAATCAGAAACGAATATATAGAGGCAGAGCATATCACAATATCGTACAAACGGGGGGCGGTGTCGTGAAGACGATCAAGACCAGGATCCTTACATGGGTCATTTGTTTCGTTGCGTTATTTATACTGATCAGCGGAGGATATCGGCGGACGGGATGAGCATCCACCAGGTCCGTATCGCCTATGGGTCAGCCATCAAACTGAAGATCAAATTGACGTATGATCAGACCGATGCGCGCAGCATGCTGAAACTCATCAACGATTTCAGAACGGGCAGCAGTGCATGGTATTACAAGCAGGACGGCTCCAAAAAGCGCGTGAAAGATCTGAAAAAGCTTACGTACGATTACACACTGGAGAAAGCGGCGAAGCAAAGAGCCGCAGAGATCGCGCTGTCCTTCTCCCATACCCGTCCGAACGGGAGCAGCTGCTTCACTGTTCTTGGCAGCAAGTATGAGCTTTTGGGTGAAAACATCTGCGGTGGGTTCAAGACGGCGGAAGACGCGTTTGCAGCCTGGATGGAGACGGATGAAGATTACTCCGGACAGGGGCATCGGCGGAACATGCTGTACGCGGGCTTCAATGCGGTCGGGATCGCCAAGGCGACTTTCAACGGACGAACCTTTTATGTACAGGAGTTCGGATACACCGACGACCCCGACACCGAGAAGACCAAAGCGGATGACTCCACAAAAACGGTGACCGTTTCGACCGATACGAAAGCGGATGGCGTTTTGATCTCAGATGTAGAGACTTCTGTGAGCAAGATCACATTTGGCATAGGGATGAAATCTGCGCTTCCCGCAAAAGCGACCGCAAAGGTTTCATTTGAAGAAGCTTGGGGGCATGATGGCATTTCCGCTTCTGAAAAGATCAGCTGGTCCACGACGAGCGACTGTGTCAGGATCGTGGATGGAGAAGTCATAGGAGTCGAAGCGGGAACAGCAACGCTGACCGCTAAAGCCTTCGGTAAAAAGCTGAAGATCAAAGTGACCGTGCTTCCCACGCCTAAGATCACCAAGATCACACTGACGAAGGAGAGTGAAGCGAAGATCACCTGGAAAGCGATCGATGGAGCTGCCAAGTACCGGGTCTTCCGAAAACTGGAAGGCGGCAGATGGAAAAGGATCGCCGACACATCTTCGACGTCTTACGTCGATCCGAGTGTGCAGAGTGATGAAACTTATTATTATACCGTCCGCTGCATCAGCAAGGATGGGCAGGCTTACACCAGCAATTACGATAAAAAAGGCAAAATGATCGTGATCCAATGATCTTATAAAGCAAAACCGCTTCCCTGCATGCATAGGGAAGCGGTTTTTTGATGCCGTTCAGTAGTATTCCTGGATCCTGTGGAACCAGATCCGGTCCGGGTCCAGGGTCTCATCCATCCATCGGCCAAGTTTGTCCATATACTCCTTCTTGACTTCGTCATAAGTCGGATCATAACAGACATTGTGCAGTTGATAAGGGTCTTTGGTCAGATCATAGAGTTCACCGCGCTCGCTTTCGTTGAAAGTGAGCCAGTATTTGTCGTCGTGGACGCATCGCTGACGCGTACGATAGAAATGATCGTGGAACTCACCAAAAGCTTCCGTGCGGCCGTTGGAAGCGGTAGAACCTGAAAACAGCGGCAGCAGGCTTCCGCCGTCTACCGGCTGCGGCGGCGTGATCCCGGCGATGTCCAGGAAGGTGGGCATCAGTTCGTGGAGATAGATCAGGCTGTCATTGTCTGTTGTGCCAAGACCCTTGACGACCATGGGCACCCGATAGATCTCATCGAAAGCGAAGCAGCCTTTTTCGATGAGCTTATGGGCACCGAGGCAGTCCCCGTGATCGGAAGCGTAAATGATGATCGTATCGTCGTACATCCCCAAAGCTTTGAGCTTGTCGACCAGCAGACCGACCATGTCGTCCAGAAAAGTGCAGTGGCCGTAATACTTCGCGCAGATATCTGCAAAGCCAGGCCAGCCAAAATCGCCCAGACCCCACATCTTTTCCGTCAGATAGTAGCCGTAGGGCTTGTCCGCGAACGTTTCACGGTAGGACGGATGCTTCGGGATCTGCGCAGGATCGTACATGGAAAAATAAGGCTCCGGAACGATGGAGGGGGAATGGGGCCCCCAGAAATTGGCCCAGATGAAGAACGGCCGATCTCCCGCGGCTGCCGATTCCATCTCCTGCATGGCTTCCTGGGCGACGAAATATTCGATCGTGCTTTCGATGGGGCCTTCGTGCTTACAGTACATTTCCTGGATCTGCAGGTTCGGATTGGCCCCCAGGAAACCGTGAGAAACATCGATGTTCTCAAAGCCATGCTCGCGCAGATATACTTCGTAATAGTTCGGCGTATTGTCCGGGGGCTGGTCAAAGACCAGGGAAGGAAAGACGCGGCTGCCCGGGAAAGCATAGCCCATGAAGGGTTTGCCATGGAATCCGCATGCTTCCGGTGTTTTATTAGGGGAAACATGCCATTTGCCCGCGTATCCGCAGTAGTATCCGGCTTCATGCATCAGATCGCCCAACAGGGGGATGCCGGGATGGATATCGGTGAAATTATCGATCACACCGTGCTTATGTGCATACAACCCTGTCATGATGGAAGCACGGGACGGAGCGCAGATGGCGGAAGCTGTGAACGCGTGGGTGCACTTCATACCTTCCCTTGCCAGCCGATCGATATGCGGTGTGCGGCATATCCCATCGCCCAGGCCATAGGCGGATATGGTATCGATACGCTGCTGGTCGGAGAGGATCAGCAGGATATTTTTTCTTTTCTGCGACATGAGCAGGCTCCTTTATCCTTTTGTCACGAAACGCTGCAGACTGGACTGCGGTTTGTCCGGTAAAGTCATAAGCAGAAGTCCTTGGTCGAGCAGAGGACGCACATAGCGAGCCATGACATAGAAGACCGTGCCGACATGCAGGAATTCCGCGATCTCCCGGCGGCTGCGCGGAGTGCGGCAGAACTCCAACAGACGGGCTTGCTCATCATCGACCTTGGCTGAGGACGTGCGGATCGTGGCGCACAGTTCCTGGTCCTCGACTTTATACTCTAAAGGACAAAGGTCCTGGACCCGGCTGATGCCCTTGCCCTGCAGGGGCACGTCCAGCAAGACCTGCGCGATCGAAGCTAACGTTGGATTGGGCAGTTCCGGTGCTGCACCGGAGCGGGTCTCCTTGATGGGAAACGCGCCTTCCGGTACGGGATTCCAGATCTCGATGCGGTCGGAATAGATGGCGATATAGTTGGGGATGCGATCCGAACCTTCGCCAAGATCCCGGTGCAGAAGGGCATTCAGGATCAGCTCGGCAAGAGCCTCTTCGGGATAGGAAGGCGCGTATTTTCTGCAAAAAGAGACAGCCTGGTCGAACAGATCGGTCAAAGGACCGGTCATTTTTGCCTTTTCGATGACCTTTTCATCGTTCCAGTCCGTATCTTCGATGACAGCGGCCAGGATGCGGAACTGCGGGAAGAAGCCTTGAGGATAGGCGCAGAAATGCAGCATGGCGGCCAGTGTCGGCGTGCCATCATAGGAAAGACCCAGCATGTGCAGCTGCTGAGAACGGCTGACACGGGCGAGGGTCGGGTTTTCATTTTCTTTGGCTTCGAGGTAGAAGGCCAGCCGGTGCGGATCCAGAAGATCGAGGGTGGCATTTTCTACCAGATGGGTCTCGGGACGGGACTTGTAATACAGCGGGTCCCGCAGCCTGCATGTTTCACCAAACAGGGATTCCTGCGGCATATGATCAGATTCCTTTCGGTAAACTTTGTAATGTACATATATTATAAAACAGTTTGCAAAGAAAATCAAGAGTTTGCAAAGAAAAATGCGAAACATTAAATAGTTCTTGACTTTGTTTGCAAAAAATGATAGGATAGTCAAGCGTGTTTCCTTGTCAATCTGTAACATAGAGAAATGATCATGAAGAAAACAAAAAAACCATCCAACTGGAAGATGATCCTGGTCTTCCTGCGCGGTCAGTATAAATTCTTTTTCCTGGCCCTTGCGTTGAGCGCTGCCGCTACGGTCGTCAACGCTTTGACGCCTCAGATCATAAGCGTCACCATCGACTCTGTCCTTGGGTCTGAGGATTATACCATCCCACGGCTGATCCGCGGCTTCTTTACCCTGGACTGGCTGCGTTCACATCCCGGAAAGGCTTTGCTCATTGCGGCCGCGGGCATCGTGATCGTTGCCGCAGTGCACGGTGTCATGGTCGCTTCCATGCGCACCCTGATCGCCCGCGGTTCCGAAGGGTTCGTCAAGCAGATGCGCGACAAGCTTTATGCGCACATCCAGAAGCTGCCCTTCGACTGGCACAGCAAAAACCAGACCGGCGAGATCATCCAGCGCTGCACATCCGACGTGGAAATGATCCGCAACTTCGTCACCAACCAGCTGATCGACATCATCCGTATCGTGTTCCTGATCAGTTACTCACTGTACATCATGTTCTCCATGAACGTGAAGATCACACTGGTGGCTGCCTCGTTCTTCCCGGTCATCATCACCTATTCCTGCCTGTTCTTCCGTAGCATTTCGAACCGGTTCCAAGCGGCGGATGAGGCGGAAGGGCGCCTGTCTACCACTGTACAGGAGAACCTGACCGGCGTGCGCGTAGTCAAGGCCTTTGGCCGCGAGCGTTTAGAGATCGAACGGTTCGACGTCAAGAACAACAAGTTCTCATCCCTATGGATCGAGCTGGGCAAGCTGCTCAGCCTCTACTGGTCCCTGGGCGACCTGTTCACCGGCGCGCAGATCATGACGGTCATCGCCGTCGGCGCGACGATGGCAGCCCACGGAGAGATCACCCTGGGCATGTTCACCGCCTTCGTAGCGTACAACGCGACGCTGTCCTGGCCGGTCCGCGGCCTGGGCCGCATCCTGTCCGAGATGAGCAAGGCTGGCGTTTCCATCGATCGTGTGGCCTACATCCTCAACGAGGAGGAGGAGAAAGCGCCTGAACATCCGCAGACGCCTGCCATGAATCAGGACATCGAGTTCCATGACGTTACGTTCAAATACGATGGAATGGAAGAGACGGCCGCTCCTGTGGTGCGGGACCTGAATTTCACCATCGAAAAAGGTACGACCTTTGCCATCCTAGGATCGACCGGGTCCGGCAAGAGCACCATGATGCATCTGCTGGATCGTCTGTACGATCTGAAAGAGGGCGAGGGTTCCATCACCATCGGCGGTGTGGATATCCGCGATATCCCGCAGCAGTATCTGCGTAAGAACATAGGTCTGGTCCTGCAGGAACCGTTCCTGTATTCCCGCAACATCCGCGAGAACATCGGCATCGCGGAGGAAGATCCTTCCATGGAAGAGATCCGC
>JAFVHC010000113.1 GCA_017474705.1 Bacillota bacterium | reverse complement strand
CAGGTGGTGCGGCTGGCTTTGGATGATGCCGCGAAGGAGCGCTGACGTGGAGATCGAAAGAAAATATCTGGTCAAGGAAATGCCGGCCGATCTGGACAAGGCGAAAGTCCTGCATATCGAGCAGGCCTATATCAGCCCGCGGCCGGTGATACGCGTACGGCATATCCTGACAGAAGGAGAAGAATCCTTCATCCTGACGGTCAAAGGCAAAGGCCGGAAAGTGCGGGAAGAGCACGAACTGGATCTGGACCGGGAAGCCTATGAGCGGCTGTTGGCAAAAAAAGAAGGTATCCTCCTGAAGAAGGATCGGTATCTGATCCCTTTGGAAGAAGGGCTTACCGCAGAACTGGACGTGTACGAGGCTCCCTATGCGGACCTGCGGACCGTCGAGGTAGAATTCTCTTCAGAAGAGGACATGGAGCGCTTTCAGGCGCCGGAATGGTTCGGAAAGGAAGTTTCCGAGGACGAATGGTACAGTAACAGTTACCTTTGTACAAATATAGATCAAGAATCAGAGAGATAAAGAGGCTTACAAAATGGATGCAAACAGACAGACGGGGATCTCGTATCAGGTCGTGGAAGCGGCGCAGGAGGGCAACGCCAACATGCAGTATCAGTTGGCCAGCTACCTCTATGTAGGAGATGAAACCAAAGAACCCAACAAGGAACAGGGCTTCCGCTGGATGCAGGCAGCCGCGGAAAACGGCAGCATCAAAGCGCAGAAGGTCCTGGGCTTGTTGTACACCAATGGACAGCACGCGCCATGGCCGGATCAGGATCTGACCGAGGCGGTGTACTGGTATGAACGAGCCGCCCGCGCGGGTGATCCGGAAGCCATGTACTGGATGTACTGCTGCTACAACAAGGGCGTCGGCGTCCCATACGATGGCGAGCAGGCAAAGTACTGGCTGCGCCAGGCAGTGAACCACGGCTATGAAGTCGACGCGGACGATCCGGATCTTGCGGAGGAACTGCGCAGCACCCAGCCGCCTGCAGATGCGGAAGGGACGAAGCCCTGGGAGCAGTACGATCTGGACGAGGATCCTTCGACCCGGCCGTCCAAAGCGGATAAGCGTACGCGGATCCGCCATGGACACGATCTTCAGAAGAAGAGCCTGGATATGGCGCAGGACGGTGTCGTCTTCATCCCGAAGAACGATCTGGCCTACGCGAAAAGCGCGGCGACGAATGGTATCATCGCCCTGTCCATCGGCGTGATCGGCTTCTGCATACTGGCATTGATCATCCATGCAGCGAACAAGAGCTTTTTCGCAGGCAGCGGTAAAGGCGCGTTCCTGTTCTTCAGCATCCTTATCAGTTTGGGTATGGGCGTTTTCGCTTTCTATAAAGCCTATCAGGCCGCCTATGAGGAAGCCAAGAAGAACGCCTGGTTCCGTCAGACCGCTTTCTACCGTCAGTATGGCATCGATTATGATCGTATGTCCAGCGGTGCTTATATGCAGTACGACTATTATACGGCGCTGGAGAAGTCCTTCCATCCGGTGGCGCACGCAGACGTGCTGCCACGGGGTATTTTCAGTGAATACCGTGGTTATCTTTTCATGGGTCTGATGTTCGGTGAGCGAGAATCCTGTGCCCGTCCGGACTTCGTGATCGTAACCGAAAAGAGCCTGTACGCGATCCATTGTGTGAAGCTGGACGGTACCCTGGTGGGCGATATCAACGATGAAGCCTGGCAGAACCGTACTTCCAGCGGCCGTGTCCGCATGATCCCCAACCCGATGCGTCAGAACGCGCAGCGGCTGCAGATCATCGAAAAAGATATTTCCCGCATTTGCCCGTGGGTCCTGGATGGGACGGTCCCGTTCCACTCCTTCGTCGTCCTGGTTACGGATGTCGATGCGTCCGGCATCACCGGCGAATGGAAGTTCGACCGTTATCAGCTGCTGCAGTGCAGCGCGGAAGAACTGCGCGGCATCATCGAAGTGAACGAGAGCAAGAACATCCTTCGGGAAGAAGAGACCAAGGAACTGACCGAGGCGATGGAGCAGATCGCCCAGGAGTACGATCAAAGAGTTTCCTCGTTCGGACGAGAGCATTTGTGATCTGTTGTGAAGCTGGCAGTGTGAGACCTGCACGATTGGATCCTTGCGGCACCGTACATGTACGCCGGACCTGTAGGAAAACTTGCTTGCCGAATGCTGCAGGTATTTAAACCATTTAATCCACGAAAAAACAGGGTTTTCTCCATCAGATTTGGAGAAAAACCCTGTTTTTATGGTTTTAATTGCCATTTTCCGGGTCCAAATACCTGTAGGACCGCACGGAGAGGGAATCCTGCAGGTTCCATGTACATGTAGGGTGATCAGGGTACGAGATCTTGCAGATCAGCATTCTCGATCTGCGAGAAAGAGTGCAGACAAGATCCCTGTTCGCATCCAAACAAGGTTTCGCTCGAACGCTTTTTCGGTGGATAACCTGTGGACAGCGTACGCGAAGAGTGTCGAAAATTATGGTATTCCGAAACATTTGTTCAGGTGTGAGTATAAGTTTCGCTATGCAGAAAATGTATAAATCCACACTTTGAAGTAGGTTTTGCACAGGTTTGTTGTTAGGAAGAAGCGTCAAAATCGGTTATTCACACGCTTATCCACATTGTCCACGGAAAAAAACAAATGCATAATTGAACGTTTGACGAAGAGTTCCAACTGTGCACAAAAAGTTATCCACTTTTCCACAGGAAACGGTGGATATCTGCAAAAGAACGATTGTTTGCTCCTTTCAGATGCGAACAGGACCTGCGGATAGGGTAGAAAACTGTTGCATGAGCCTGCATTCGGTGGTACAATATAAGTTGCGAAAAAATACTTTGGGGGATTTATATGAGCTTTTTAAATAAATTGTTTGGTAATACCAGCGAGCGCGAAGTGCATCGCCTGCAGCCTACGGTGAACAAAGTCCTGGCGCTGGAGGATGAGATGGCATCACTCAGCGATGAAGCGCTGCAGGCCAAGACGGTCGAGTTCAAAAACCGCCTGGCAGGCGGCGAGACAGTGGACGATCTGCTGCCGGAAGCTTTCGCCGTCGTGCGGGAAGCTGCCTGGAGAACGATCGGTTTGAAGCACTATCCGTGCCAGATCATCGGCGGCATCATCCTGCATCAGGGCCGCATCGCAGAGATGCTCACCGGTGAAGGTAAAACTTTGGTCGCCACGCTGCCATCCTATTTGAATGCGCTGGAAGGCAAAGGCGTGCATGTCGTTACGGTCAACGATTATCTGGCCAGCCGTGACGCGGAGTGGATGGGCGCCATCCATCGCTTCTTAGGCCTTACCGTCGGCTGCATCCTGAACCAGATGGACAACGATGCCCGCCGCGCGGCCTATGCATGCGACATCACCTATGGTACCAACAACGAGTTTGGTTTCGACTATCTGCGTGACAACATGGTCGTCTATAAAGAAAAGATGGTGCAGAGGGATCTGCATTATGCCATCATCGATGAGGTCGACTCCATCCTGATCGATGAAGCCCGTACCCCGTTGATCATTTCCGGACGCGGTTCCAAGTCCACCTCCCTGTACAAACAGGCGGACATGCTTGCCTCCCGCCTGAAGAAAGGCCGCATCATCGGCGATACCAGCAAGCTGGCGCAGATCATGCAGGAGGAAGTGCAGGAAGAGGGCGATTTCATCATCGATGAAAAGGAAAAGAGCTGTACTCTGACGGCGCAGGGTGTCGAAAAGGTAGAGAAGTATTTCGGCCTGCAGAACTATGGTGATCCTGAAAACGCAGAGATCGCCCATCACATGCAGAACGCTCTGAAAGCCCGCTACATGATGTTCCGCGACCAGGATTACGTGGTCCAGGACGAGAAGATCGTCATCGTCGACGAGTTCACCGGCCGTCTTATGCCGGGCCGCCGTTACAACGATGGTCTGCATCAGGCGATCGAGGCGAAGGAAGGCGTGGAGGTCAAGCGCGAAAGCAAGACCCTGGCTACCATCACGTTCCAGAACTTTTTCAATAAGTATGATAAAAAGGCCGGCATGACCGGTACCGCCAAGACGGAAGAGGCTGAATTCCAGACCATCTATGGTATGGACGTCGTGGAGATCCCGCCGAACCGTCCGGTCAAACGTATCGATCATCCGGATCACTTGTACAAGACCAAGAAAGAAAAGTACGAAGCAGCCGTACAGGACATCGTCGAATCCCATGAAAAGGGACAGCCGGTCCTGGTGGGTACCATCACCATCGAGGATTCCGAACTGGTCAGCAAGATGCTCAAACGCAACGGCATCCCGCATCAGGTCCTGAATGCCAAGTTCCATGAAAAGGAAGCGGAGATCGTCGCGCTGGCGGGTCAGAAGGGTGCGGTCACCATCGCCACGAACATGGCCGGCCGTGGTACGGATATCAAGTTGGGTGAAGGCGTCGCAGAGCTGGGCGGTCTTAAGATCATCGGCACCGAGCGTCATGAAGCCCGCCGTATCGACAACCAGCTGCGTGGTCGTTCCGGCCGTCAGGGCGATCCGGGCGAGTCCCGCTTCTACATTTCTACCGAGGACGATCTGGTCCGCATCTTCGGCGGTGACAGGATGACCCGCGTCATGGAGACGCTGCGCATCCCGGAAGGCACGCCGATCGAGGACAAGAACTTCACCAAGGCGGTGGCCACCGCGCAGCGCCGCGTGGAAGAGAACAACTTCGGTATCCGCAAACATCTGCTGGATTATGACCAGGTCATGAACGAGCAGCGTGAGGTCATTTACGGCGAGCGCCGCAAGGTTCTGGACGGCGAGAACCTGCGGGATGAGATCACCGGATTCATGGACGACATCATCCGGGCGGACGTCAACGATGCGACCGCCGGCTCCAAGTTCGCGGAAGAATGGAACCTTCGCAAGCTGCATGACGAATTGAACATGGTCCTGCCCATCGGCGACATCACGATCGATAAATCCGAGCTGGACAGCATCACGGCGGAGGAACTCACCGACCGTCTGATCGCTAAAGCTGAGAAGATGTACGATGCCAAAGAGGCCGAAGTCGAGCCGGACCGCATGCGTGAAGTCGAGCGCATGATCCTGCTGCGCTCCATCGACACCCATTGGATGGATCACATCGATGAGATGGATCAGATGCGTCAGGGCATCGGCCTGCAGGCCTACGCCCAGAAGAATCCGCTGGACGAATATCGTTTCACCGCGCTGGATATGTTCGAGGACCTCAACCACATGATCACTGAGGATACGGTCCGCAACATCTTCCGCATCAAGAGCGCCGAGAAGGAAGAAGTCAAGCGTGACGAAGTCGCCAAAGGCATCTCCACCAACCGCGGTCAGGATACGAGCGCGAAGAAAAAGCCGGTCAAGCGTGAACTGAAGAAGGTCGGACGCAACGATCCGTGCCCGTGCGGATCAGGTAAAAAGTATAAGAATTGCCACGGCAGAGAAGCCTGATAGCTTTTTCCACAACGATCAGAAGTGATAAAAAACGGCCGCAAGGTCCGTTAAAATAAAAAATAGAGAGGGTGATACCGCGTGCTTATCTACGATGAGATCAAATTAGAGCTCGATAAGTACAAAGGCGCCTTGGCAGAACTGAGTGAGTCCCTTTAACCCGGAAGCGCTCAAGCTCAAGGTCGAAGAATATGATATGAAAGTCTCGGAGCCCGGTTTCTGGGACGATCCGGACAAGAGCCAGAAGATCCTGCAGGAGGCTGGCGCCTACAAGAACAAGCTGCAGGCGCTGCAGAACGTCCAGACGGCGTTCGATGATGCCGAGACCCTGCTGGAGATGGCGGTCGAGGCGGACGATCCCGATATGGAGGGTGAGATCCGCGAACAAGTCGACTATTTCAAGAAGATCTACGAAGAACTGCGGCTGACCACGCTGCTCACCGGAGAGTTCGACAGTCACAATGCTATCGTGACCCTGCATCCCGGTGCGGGCGGCACGGAAGCCTGCGACTGGAACGGCATGCTGTACCGTATGTACACGCGCTGGGCGGAAAAGCACGGCTATCAGGTCGAAGTCCTGGACTATCAGGACGGGGACGAAGCCGGCTGCAAGTCCGTGACGATGCAGATCAACGGTATGAACGCATATGGTTATCTGAAAGCGGAGAAAGGCATCCATCGCCTGGTCCGTATCTCCCCGTTCGACTCCGCGGGACGCCGGCACACGTCCTTCGCCAGCTGCGAAGTCATGCCGGAGCTGGATGACAGTGTCGAAGTCAACATCAATCCGGACGATCTGCGCATCGATATCTATCGGTCCAGCGGTGCGGGCGGTCAGCACATCAACAAGACCAGTTCCGCAATCCGTATCACACATCTGCCCACCGGTATCGTGGTCACCTGTCAGAACGAGCGCTCGCAGTTCCAGAACAAGGACCGTGCCATGCAGATGCTGAAGGCCAAGCTGTATGAGGTCGAACAGGAGAAGAAACGGCAGTACGAGGCCAGTATCCGTGGCGAAGTCAAGGACAACGCCTGGGGTTCTCAGATCCGTTCCTACGTCTTCTGTCCGTATACTATGGTCAAGGATCATCGGACCGGCGAGGAGACCGGTAATATCCAGGCCGTTATGGACGGAGCTCTGGACAATTTCATGAATGCCTATCTGGCATGGATCAACCAATAAAAAAGGGGACTTTTCAAGCCCCCCTTTTTCCAATAAAGGGGAAGGTTCAAATGCGGAAACGAATTAAAGCAGGCATATTGGCGTTGCTTCTGGCAGGCATCCTGATGCTTGGAGGCTGTATCCCGAACTATAAAGTCGGCGGCAAGGCGCTGATCGCGTTGAGCAAGGAGACCCGTGAGGTCAAGGAAACGCTGGTAAAAAACCTGTTTACCATGCTGAACGGTGACTCTGCGAGTTTTCTGGATACGCTCAGCACCAATTCCAAAGTCAGCTTCGAGAACGAGTGGGAGTTCTGGCAGGAACAAGTGCGCACCTACGGAGCGTATGAAGGCTATATCTATAAAGAAGGCTGGGCATATGGTGAGGATATCATCTTCTGTGTCACCGCCAGCCTGAACGGTCATGAGATAGAAGTGGATTCCTGCTGGGATGAAAGGAACAGGCTGAAGCAGCTGGTCTTCTATACTCCGGCAGAGGAGGAAGAAGCCTCCGTGCATATTCCGGACGGTGTAGAAGAGATCGAGATCACGCTGGGTGAGGGTACGGATCATCCGCTGAACGGCCGGATCACGAAACCGAAGCAGACGAATGGCGCCTGCCCGGCAGTCGTGCTCATTCCGGGCAACGGTTCTGCGGACATGGATTTCACCGCCGGTGTGACCCATCCGTATCGTGACATCGCCTGGGGCCTTGCCGAACAGGGCATCGTTACGATCCGTTTCGATAAGCGGGTCAAGACCTACGGTGATGAGTGGACGGAAGCGCCGAGTTTTGAGAATCTGACCATCGACTGGGAATTCGCGGACGATGCGGTGATGGCGCTGGATATGCTGAAAGCGCAGGATTTCGTCGATCCTCAGAGGATCTTCATCGCCGGGCACAGCCTGGGCGGCCT